>JACPVD010000344.1 GCA_016191895.1 Chloroflexota bacterium
CACAATCGTAAATCCAAAATCGTCAATCCAAAATCGTAAACCTGTACTGAGCCTGTCGAAGTATAAAAATGTCTTCCCGCTTCCTTCGCCGTAATCAATATTATTTCGCGCTTGCCGCGCTTCTTTTGGTTGTATTCCTGTGCGTCTTCGCGTTCTTTTATTATGTCCCCGCGCGGGCTTCGTTGTTATACGGACCCCCGGCGAAACATTTATCCATCTCCGACCGCATCGAATATGCAACCCGCCTTCTTTCGCATGGCGACGAACTGACCACACCGCTCGACGTGAACGGGGGCGAACGTCCGTTTCGCGTCGAGCCGGGCGAATCGGTCTCTTCGATTAGCGACCGGCTTGAGAGCGAATTCTTCATCTCCAATGCGGATGCGTTTTTGGATTATGCCATCTACACCGGCATCGACCTCAGCATCCAATCCGGCGACTTCACCCTCAGCCCGGCTCAATCCGTCATCGACATCGCCCAGGCGCTCCAAAAATTTTCCCCGACGGATGCAGTCTTGACGATTCTTCCCGGCTGGCGGATGGAGGAGATCGCCGCTTCTCTCCCGACCTCGGGCTTGACTATTGCCCCCGAAGATTTTCTCTCCGCCTCAGCCTTTCCGCCCCAAATCCTCGCCCTTGACTCACCTTCAACGATGGAAGGTTTCTTCTTCCCCGACACCTACACCCTGCCCCGCGAAACGGATGTGACTCAACTGCTAGATGCCATCGCCCGCAACTTCAACGCCAACCTTACAACCGATCTCCAGAACGGATTCGCCGCCCAAAACCTGAGCGTGACCGAAGCCGTGACCCTCGCCTCCATCGTCCAGCGTGAGGCGGTTCACAACGAAGAAGCCGCATTGATCGCCTCGGTCTATCTCAACCGTCTCGCCATCGGCATGAAACTGGACGCCGACCCGACAATCCAATACGCGCTCGGCTATCAAGCGGAGAATAACTCATGGTGGAAGAGTCCGCTTTCGTTTGCCGACCTGGAAGTCGTCTCGCCGTACAATACCTATCAAAACCCCGGTCTGCCGCCCACGCCTATTTCAAATCCCGGCATCGAAGCGTTGGCGGCGGTTGCCTTCCCGCAAGAGTCGCCTTATTATTTCTTCCGCGCCGCCTGCGATGGCTCCGGTTATCATGTTTTTGCCGAGACGTTCGAAGAGCAATTGGCGAATGGGTGTCAATAAGCGCGGTTGTATCAGCCCTGGAAATCAAAGGAGATCATATGTCATCTGCAAAGATCAATGGGATCGACCTGCATTACGAAACGACAGGTGAGGGCGCACCCATCCTGTTCATCCATGGGCTTGGCTCCAGCGCCCGCGACTGGGAGATGCAAACCCCTTTCTTTTCCAAACATTATCGGGTAATTTCCTTCGACCTGCGAGGCCACGGTCAATCGCAGAAACCGCCCGGACCCTACTCGATGCCGCTTTTTGCAAAGGATACGGCTGATTTGATCAGGCTGCTTGGAGCCGCGCCAGTCCATGTGGTTGGGATTTCCTTGGGCGGCATGATCGCCTTTCAACTGGCAGTGGATCATCCCGAATTGATAAAAAGCCTGGTGATCGTTAATGCCGGATCCGAAGTTGTTGTCCGCACAATGAAGGACCGCTGGAATGTCTTCCTGCGCTTTGCCATCGTCCGCCTGCTGGGGATGCGCAAAATGGGCGAGGTATTGAGCAAACGGTTATTCGTGAAAGAGGAACAAGCCAGCCTGAGGGAAGTATTCGTGGAACGTTGGTCGGAAAATGACCCGCGCGCCTATGCCGATACCTTACGCGCAATTGTGGGTTGGAATATCACTGACCGCATCCATAAGATCGATCTGCCTACGCTTATCCTCGCGGCTGACGGTGATTACACACCGGTATCCGACAAGGAGAAAATCGTCTCAAATATGCCGCAGGCAAGGTTGGTGGTGATCCAGGATTCGCGTCACGCGCTGCCTGTTGAACGCCCCAATGAATTCAACGATGTGGTGATGTCATTTTTGGCGAAGCATTCATAGGAACATCTATCGCTCGTTTCTAAATCGATCCCAAACCTCCAACGCGGGTTTTGGGGAACGGTCGAAGTTTTGCAAGCCTGTATAGGCGAAGTAGCCGAGGGTTTCAAGGTCGCGTTCGCTTTGTCCCTTGGACGGCAGGAATTCGGCGTAGGATTGCAGGTTGAAGTCTGTCAGCAGCAGGTTGACCCAGAAAACAAGGCGCGGTCCCAACTGGCCGTGGATGGCGTTGAGATATGCCGCCTGCGCATCCGACGAGCCGTTGATGGGTCCCACTGCCTGGGTCGAGAATCCGCCCTCGGCAACGGCAAGCGGTTTATCGGTCCGGGCAAGAAGCGGGGTGTAGTAATCGGCGGGGATGTTCCCATCGTTGAATACAAAGTTTGGTATTACAAGAATATGCGGCGAAAAGTTACAGTGCGTTTCAGGCAGATTTCCTGCTCAGGTAATAAAAGCCGGTCATAGCCCCGCCAATTAGCAGTAGAACCAAACCCTGCCAGATGACCGGGACGAGCAATGCCCGCACCATCGCGGAGGCAAAGTCGCCGGTGAAGCTGGAGAGGAATTCGGGCAGGTAGGTCGGCATACGGTTCGAAAGGATGGAGGTGATCACACTGCCGATGACCGGTGCGCCGAGCAGCCCCATAATGAAAGTGAGCAGACCGGCGACCAGGGTTGGGATGCCCCACCACTTCAACCAATCGTTCAGGGTCCGCACGGCAAGAAGCGTCAGCGCAAGCAAAAAGAAAATGGGCAGGATCGGGCTGAGGCGCATCATGAAGCGGGTGGCTTGCAGCCGCTGGCGCGGATCGTTTTGGAGCGGCGCGGTGATGAGAGTCATTTCATCCGGGATGATCGCGGCGGCGAATTGAAGCTGCGCCCGGATGACAGGGGTTATCAGAGGAAGAAGTTCCGCGGGCGGGTTGCAAAATTCGATCTGCCCGCCGGTAAAAAGGTTGATCGAAGCCCGGGCGATCTGTTCGGCGGTGCAGTCGGGCATGGCGCTGATCAACGATAGGACTGCTTGCGCGCCTGTTTCGCCTGCCATACTGGTTTTGACGGCTCTTAGATCGACCGTAACCTGGTCGGTTTGCATGTTGATGTAGGCAAAGGTCGAGTTCAAGACGCCGTCGCCCATGGCTTTCAGCGTGTCGGGCGGCAGCAATGCGCGGATGAAGTTCTCCCATGCCTCGGCGCTCATCCCCTGCATGACGGGCGGCAACTGGCTTGTATCCGCATCGGGATAGACAAGCGCCTGCGCCATCAGGGCGGGAATCTTATTGTA
>JACPVD010000345.1 GCA_016191895.1 Chloroflexota bacterium
CACACCTACGGCGCCTGCTGAACCCATGTCGCGCCGCTGTCGGTCGTCTTGTAGAGAATCCACGCGGCGGAGGGGTCGGCATAAAGCACCCATCCTGTTTGCGAATTGACGAAACTCATATCCACGACCGAAGCGCCGAAGGGGAGTTCCGGGGCAATTTGCCGGATGGTCTCCCCCGCATCCTCCGTGACGTAGAACTGGTCGCCGGCATAGAAAACCAGTTCCTGCGCCGACGGTGTTTCCAAAATGCCAAACCCATTGAACTCGACATCCAGCGCCTCCCAGGTATTCCCGCCGTCTGCAGTTCGATAGACAAGAAGTTCCGGGGTTTCGGACATTTTTCGAATCGCAAGCAAACCGTCCGTCTCCGTCAAAAACTCAATGGCGACAACGCTTAACTCGCTTTGAGACGAACCTTCCGGCAGGGCAACCTGAACATTGCTCCACGTCCTGCCGCCATCGCTGCTGCGAAATAAATACGTCTCGCCGGGCGCATAGACCACCCCGCCCACCCAGGCGGTATCCGTGTTGAGCGGCAGGATGAAATTCTTGATTCCCCCAAGCGGAAGCGAATCGCCCGCGCCTTCGAGATTGGGGTCATTGCTGTACGCCCGCTCCCAGGTCGCGCCGCCATCCGAGGTCTTGAAAATGGAAACCGCCATCGAACCCGCGCCCACGCCGAGGTCCGCCATCATCCAGCCGTTGTCTTCGTCCACAAACTTCATCGAGCCGCCGCTGAACGGCGTATCGAAGGGATCCCACGTCAAGCCGCCGTCCGTCGTCCGGAAAAGCGTCCCGCCGTTGGGATACCGGTTCATATCGGGAAACTGCACCCAGGCATGATCCGCATCCAGAAAATCGGTGAAGGCGAGATAGCCGACCTCCGCCAATCCCACCGGGGCGACGTCGTACCAGGTCACGCCGCCGTCGTTCGTGCGGATGATCTTCTCCTCCGTCACCGCCCAGCCGAAGATTTCGTCCAGCATTTCGATATTGACAATGGACGGGGATTCAATGATCGGCGCTTCAACCACCGCAGGCAGGGGCGTTTCCAGCGGCGCTTCGGCGGAAAACGGCTGAACCTGCGCTTCATCCGTCGCGGTCAAAGCCGTCGTCGGTTGAATCACATCCGGCAAAACCGTCGGCGCCTCCTGCGGCGCGCAGGCGCTTACCAGTAAAGAAAGAAGAAAGAGGAAAGAAACAAAACGTTTCATGTTGCTCCTTTGACTATCGAACTATCCAACGATCAAACTACTCAACCAACAAACTCCACCACCGTCGCCTCACCCTGACCGACGCCCACACACAAAGTCGCCACGCCGTATTTGACGTTGCCGCGGTTTTTCATTTCATGGACGAGAGTCGTCACCAGCCTTGCGCCCGAACAGCCGAGGGGATGCCCGATGGCGATTGCGCCGCCGTTGACGTTGACGAGTTCCGGGTCGATGCCGAGGTCTTCGATCACCGCCAGCGACTGCACGGCGAAGGCTTCGTTCAACTCCATCAAGCCGATGTCTTGAATCTTCAACCCGGCGCGCTCGAGCGCCTTACGAGTGGCAGGCACGGGACCAATGCCCATCACACGCGGCGGGACTCCGGCCGAGGCGGAAGTCACGATGCGGGCAAGCGGCTTCACGTTCAAGGCTTTGGCGCGAGCCGCGCTCATCATCAACAAAGCCGATGCGCCGTCATTTAATCCAGACGAATTCCCGGCTGTGACAGTTCCACCCTCCCGAAAAGCCGCTTTGAGTTTGGCGAGACTTTCCACCGTCGTATCGCGGCGCGGACGTTCATCCGTGTCCACAATTTTTGGGTCGCCTTTTTTCTGGGGAATGGTCACAGGCACGATCTCCTGCTTGAAGCGTCCCGAATCAATGGCGGCAATCGCGCGTTGATGGCTTCGCGCCGCAAACGCATCCTGCTTCTCGCGTGTGATGTGCGGACGCTCCACGGCGATATTCTCCGCCGTTTCGCCCATCGAGTCGGTTCCGTGCATGGCTTTCATTTTGGGGTTCGGATACCGCCAGCCCAACGCTGTGTCGTACGCGGTGAGATTGCCGAATGAAAACCCCGCCTCTGCCTTCGGAAGCGAATAGGGTGCGCGGCTCATGGATTCGACTCCACCGGCAATGTAAACATCCCCTTCCCCGGCTTTGATGGCTCGTGCCGCCGCGTTGATCGCATTCAGTCCCGAGGCGCACAAACGATTGAAAGTTACGCCGCCCACTTCGACGGGCAGACCTGCAAGCAGGGACGCCATCCGCGCGACATTGCGATTGTCCTCTCCGGCTTGGTTAGCGCAGCCGAGGAATACTTCCTCGATCAGCGCGGGATTAATTTTGTTTCGCTCAAGAATAGACTTGACCACATGCGCCGCCATATCGTCCGGGCGCACAGATGAGAGAACGCCGCCCAATGCTCCAACGGGCGTGCGGATGGCGTCTATGATGACAACTTCTGTCATGGAATCCTCCAGAGATTGATGTGGCGATTCTACCACCCATAAAATCAACGAGGAGCAGCACGGACTCAAAAGCGGCGCAGTGGCGCCATGGCGACATCTCCCGACTTTTGAGTCCTACCAACGACGGGAGTCGTTGGACTCCGGGTAAGTGCTGGACTCCGCGCTAGTCGAACAAATTTCCGAGAGGGATTCTCACCCCTTCCATCCATGCATAGACAACAACTCCCAATACTGAAAGATAGAGCAAAATTCCCAACCAATACAACACAGGGCGCGAGTCGCGATGAAGCGAACCAAACCATCTCATCGGAACCTCCCCAGAATACAACATATAGGCAATAAAAACGCCAAGAATCACCATGACCAGGATCATGGTATCCAAAGTCAGAAGCGCCTCCAACAATCCATCCATAAAACCTCCATTTTTAGCGAATTATACCTGTGCAAAGCGAGAGAAAAAGCAATGACCTTTGTACACGCTTGTACATGACGCATGGCACTACACGCCCCCTTCCGAAAACGACATAATAAAGATGGTGGAGAAATCCGCCCATGTTTGTCATACTTCATGAGACCTGCCAGGTTTTCAAAACCGGAACGGTCTAACCAAAGGAGCCTCAATGGCAGCAAAAGGCTGGATCGAAGTCAGCGATACCTATTGCAAAGGATGCGAACTCTGCATCAGCGC
>JACPVD010000058.1 GCA_016191895.1 Chloroflexota bacterium
ACCCCGAGGAGCGGGTGAAGGAAACCGAAGTGATCGAGTATGCGCTGGAAGCGGGGTATTACACCGAGCGAACGGCTCCTTTTACCAGCCCGGAGGGCATGGTCAATATTGCGGAGCATTTTGCGAATACGGTCTCAACGGGCAGGGTCAAGACAGTGGAGGAAGGCTGGGACTTGCTGAAAAAGACGTTGACTCACGGCGACCCGGTCATCATCGATATTCTCACCCGTCTCGATGATTCTGACTCCGGCGCGCATTTTGTGGTGGTCACCGGCCTCGTCATCGACTCGAAGAATCCCAACAAAAATAAAATCCTGTTCAACGATCCGCTGGCCGGCACGAATCGATGGGGGTACTGGCTGGGAATCGAAGGGGTGTGGAACGCCTGGCAAAACAACGACGACCCCGGCGGCGAGGGCTGGTGGATGGTGATCGCTTCACCGTAAGTTGTAAAACCCGCTGGTTGGGTAGCCCGAAGTCACCCGTCGAGGTGGAGGAAGTCGGCAAGTTTTGCTTGCGGCGGAACATCTCGAAGTAGAACTTCGGGACTCCATTGCGCAAATATACCGGGGAAACAGTCCGACAGTAGGGTGTGAATGGCGGCAAAGCCCATTAAAATTCCTACACCATCAAACCATAAGGAGTTCTCCCATGACCGTTGCATCTGCTGAAATTTTCGTCAATGCCCCAGTGAAAATGGCGTACCGCGCCTTTACCAGTTCCACGTCCATGCGCGAGTGGTTGTGCGACGTTGCCACCGTTGAAGCCCGTCCAAATGGACGGGTGTATTTGTGGTGGGCCGGGGATTTCTATTCAAGCGGACACTACATTGAACTCGATGAAAACAAAAAAGTGAGTTTCCGTTGGTTCTCGAACATGGATCCTGCTCCGACAGAAGTAACCATCGCCTTTGCCGAAAAAGATGGAGGTACGCATGTCCGCCTCGATCACCCGGTACCCGATGAATCGGCATGGGCGGGCAAGGCGGAAAGCTTCCGCGAAAACTGGGTTGAGTCGCTGGAGAATCTAAAGTCGATTCTGGAAACGGGAATCGACCTGCGCGTCGCGCAGCGCCCGATGCTGGGCATCATTCCCGGGGACTTTACCAGCGAACAGGCGAAAGCGTTGGGGATTCCCGTGCGTGAAGGGCTGCGGCTGGATGGCGTTATGGATGGTATGGGCGCGCAAAAATGCGGATTGCAAAAGGACGACGTGATCGTGGAGTTTGGCGGCCGCGCGATCAAAAACGACGTGAGCAGTTTCGCCAACGCCATTTCCGGTAAAAAGGGCGGTGATAAAGTGGAAGTCACCTACTATCACGGCCCCGAAAAGAAAACCGTCGCCATGGAGTTGGGCAAACGTCCCATGCCCGATGTCCCGTTCAACGCTGCAGAATTGGAAAAACGCGCCCGCGCACTGTACGAATCTGCGCTGGTTGACCTGGAAAAGGCCTTTGACGGATTCGCAGATGAGCAGGCCATGGCTCGTCCTGCCCCCGGCGAATGGAGCGCGTTGGAAACGGTCGCGCACTTGATTTCAGGCGAGCGGTTCAACAATATTTTTCTCACAGGGTTGATAGACGGCTATGAACCCGTGACCGATGGCTTTGGGTCGAACGTCCATGCGCAGGTGCAGGCGACGGTAAAAACGCATCCTTCCATCGACCTGATGCTGGGCGCGCTTCGCCGGGCTGTTGACGAAACCCTGGCCTATACCGCGTTAATCCCCGATGAATTTGTCGCTAACAAGGGAAGTTATTATCGCTACGCGGTACTCCTGCTGCAACCTGATTTTCATCTCACTGCCCATCTCGAACAGATCAAAGCCGCGCTTGCGGCTGCGCGGAAGTAGATGGCGCCGGCGCATCCTTTCTCAAAAACAAAATAAACCCAAGCAACCGCAGCCCGGTGCTCAGCCATAATGCGCCGCCGAGGCCGATGGAATCAGCAAGCCAGGTTCCGATTAATGGCGCGACGATGGCGGAGAGGTATTGCAGGGATTGCGCCAGCGATACAAACGTGGCGCTGTATTCCGGCGGGACGGTTTTCATCAACTCGTCGAAGAAGACGAGGTCGAGGCCGGCTTGAAAAAGCCCGGCAATGCCGGCGTAAAGAATGATGAGCGGGACATGTGGCGTGGCGGCGGTGAGGGCGGGATAGAAGATCATGCCGAAGGTGGTGGCGAGCAGGACGAAACGTCCGCCGTATTTGCGCGAAGACCACGGCCAGATGAAATAGCCTGCGAGCATCACAAGGGTCATTACCATGTTGATCGTGCCGATCTGCGAGTCGGTGGCTTTCACTTCACGGACGAGGAACAACGGCATAATGGGCTGACTCAATGCAAGCGCGGAATAATAAACGAATTTCTTCGTGGCAAAGGATGTAAACGCGGGTGCGCCGCGAATTAAGGAGAAATAGTTTCGGGCTGAGTCAAGGGGCGATGAGGAAGGGGCAAGCGTCGGCGGAATTTGATCCGGGAGTTTGATCCGATTGGAAAAATAGTAA
>JACPVD010000320.1 GCA_016191895.1 Chloroflexota bacterium
ACGCGGCAAAAATCCACAATGTCGGGAATCTTCTGTAAAACAGTATCCGCCGTCAGATTGTATGGGGAACCGTCCGGGTTCGTGCGCCCATCCAGCGCCGCAAATCGGTTCACCGTCTCGGGGCGAATATCCAGATAGACATAATTCTTTCCGTCCACGCCGCGGCCTTCCTTGATCTCGGTCAGGATTGCGCGCGAGACCACATCGCGCGAGGCGAGGTCTTTTACGGTGGGCGCGTACTTCGGCATGAAGCGCTCGCCCTTGCCGTTGATCAACACGCCGCCTTCGCCACGCACGCCTTCGGTGATGAGGATGCCGAGTTTGTAAATGCCCGTCGGGTGAAATTGGAAGAATTCCATGTCTTCGAGCGGAATGCCGCGACGGTACAAAATCGCCGCGCCGTCGCCGGTGTAGGCATACGCGTTGGATGTCACTTCGAAGATGCGGCCATGCCCGCCGGTGGCAAAGATGACCGCCTTCGCGTGGAAGGTATGCATTTCACCTGTTGCCAGTTCAATGGCTACGATGCCCGAAGCCCGGCCTTCGATCATGATGAAATCGATGACCTGGTATTCGTCGAAGAAGGTGACGTTGTTCTTGAGACATTGCTGATAAAGCGTTTGCAGGATCATGTGACCCGTGCGGTCCGCCGCATGGGCCGCCCTGCGGACCGGTTTGCCCGTTTCATTGTTGGTGTGCCCGCCAAACGGCCGCTGTGAAATTTTGCCTTCGGGCGTGCGGTCGAAGGGAAGTCCCATATGTTCGAGTTCGAGCACCGCGTCGATGGCTTCGTTGCACATGAACTCGATCGCGTCCTGGTCGCCGAGATAGTCCGATCCTTTGACGGTATCGTACATGTGCCATGCGGGCTTATCGTCTTCATAGTTTCCGAGCGCCGCCGAGATGCCGCCCTGCGCCGCGCCGGTGTGCGAACGCGTGGGATACAACTTGCTGATGACCGCGGTCTTCGCGGATTTGGATGCGTACAGGCCTGCCATAAGCCCCGCGCCGCCGGCGCCGACAACGATCACTTCAAATTGATGAACTTTTGCCATGAATGATTGCTCCTGAAATACAAGGTGATGGTCACCTTTGCGAAAATTTACGAAGTCCAGATAAGGTACAACCCCATGAGACTCATTGCCGTCATCATGAGGATGCTCAGTAAACGCACGTACCTGCGCCCGCGTTCGCCCGTGATGTAATCGTCGGCGATGACGACCAGCCCATGCACGCCATGCGCGACAGCCACAAGCAGCAAGGCGCTGGCGGTCAACCTCCACAAGGGAGTAGACCACGGGGTAAGATCAGGAACGTCGGTGCTTTGCACATGGGTTGCATTAGGCATGAACCCCCAGCGCATCACGTCGGCAAAATTCATCTGCCTGCGCGCGCCCATGATCAGCGCCCCAATCAGAGCAAAAAGGATCAGGGCGTACATAGCCAGCGCCGAGAGGCGGGTGAAGATCCACATGATCGCTTCGAAATTGGTCAGGCCGCGTTGTTTGATGGAAAGGGTTCTCGATTTTGCAGTCATGTTACCCTCCCCATGCCGTGGATATGATCGCAAGAACGGATATGCCAAAGAGTGGAATGAACACGGTCCACTCGATCCAGATGGCCTCCTTCTGATAGTCCAGCAGTTTCGGCCACAGGTCGAGAATGGTGATTCGCAGTCCGTTGATCGCATGGAACAGCACGCAGAAGAAAATGAATATCTGAAACATCCAATTCTCATAGATGGCATTGAAGAACGCACCGGTTTTCCCGCCTGTAAAGGATGCCAGAATATGTATCGTAATAAAGGTCGCCATTCCCAGCCCGCCGATGCGGTGCAGGATAAAGGTCGGGTATCCTGCGGGACCCTTGTAGCGCAACCCTGCGGAAAGGCTCACGTCTCGTTTCAAGCCCATCAATGCCTCCGTGAAAGTGTTAGGAAGATTACCGTTCAATCTCGCCCGGTTTGTATTGCAGTCGCTTATTTTACTCTCTATCCTTTGGAATCGCAAAAAATGACTCTTTAGGATTTGCCGTGATGCGCCCATATTTGGGCGCGAAAAACACCGTAGCCATCTTCAAAGAGAAGGGGAAGTGGGGAGTTCTGAGAGCGCTTCGCGCGCTCTCAGAACTCCCCACACCCCAATGTATTGATGGAGCGTCATGGCAACTCCCAGAGAACCTCTTTTTTGAAAAGACGAAAAATTCCCAAAAAGTGACAATCATCCTATGGATTCCATTCCAGCCATCCTACAATAAAGCGGACAAAGACCCTTATAATCCAAATTGCTTCGAGAAAATTTCAAGGAGGCTTTTCTATGTCTGGTTCGAACGAACTTTCGCGGCGCGACTTCATCAAAGTAACCACTGGAATTGTCGGTGGGCTGATCGGTGCGGCGCTCGGATTGCCGTCGGTGTGGTATCTGATCGACCCCGCCCTGCGCGAAGGCGGGAAGGATATGTGGATCGCCATCGGCAGGTTCGAGGATATGCAGATCGACACGCCATACCCGTTCTCATTCACGAGGGTTCAAGTCAACGGCTGGGAGCGAACATCCAACTCTTTTGGCG
>JACPVD010000321.1 GCA_016191895.1 Chloroflexota bacterium
ATGAGTTGAAGGCGAAAGGTGTTATTTAGAAAACCGCCCACGAATGAATCACGAATAAACGAATTTGCGCAACACATTCGAGTATTCGTGAAATATTCGTGGACGGTTCTCCAGCACAACAACAGGCTAACCAATGAACCTATTGCTAACCGAAGAACAAAAACGTTTCCGCGAATCCGTCCGCAGTTTTGTGGATAAGGAAGTCGTCCCTGCCGCGCAGGAGATGGATGAGAAGGGCGAGTTTCCGCGCGCGCTCTTTCAACGCTGCGCCGTCAACGGTTACTTCGCCCTGCGCTATCCCGAATCCGTCGGCGGCATGGACGCGGACTTCCTCACCTACTGCCTGATGATGGAAGAACTCGCGCGCGGCTCGCTCTCGCTGGCGGCTGCGGTCGCCATGCAAACGCTGATGGGCACCGATCTCGTTCATCGCTTCGGCACGGACGATCATCGTCAGCGGTTGCTCGGTCCCGCGTTGAGAGGCGAGAAGATCGGAACGATCGCGATGACCGAACCCGACTTCGGCTCCGATCTCGGCGGCATCACGACCCGCGCGATCAAGACGAACAACGGCTGGGAAATCACGGGACGCAAGATGTGGATCACGTCCGCGACTGTAGCGGACTTCTTCACCGTCGCCGCAAAAACGGACCCCGAGGCTGGTTTCAAAGGAATTGACTTTTTTCTCGTCGAGAAGGAAAGAGCGGGCGTGCAGGTCGGGCGCAAGATCGAGAAGATGGGTGTCCGCGCGTCTGAAACATCCGAGTTGATTCTGGAACACGTCCAAGTCCCAGCAGAAAACATGCTCGGCAAACAAGGCACGGGATTCAAAAACTTGGGCGACATCCTGTGCCAGATCCGCGTCATGACGGGCGCGCTGGCTCTCGGTCTGGGTGAGGCGGCGTTGAAATCGTCCATCAAATATTCCAACGAGCGCGTGCAATCGGGTCAGACGATTGCGAACTATCAAGCCATCTCGCACAAGATCGCGGAGATGGGCACGCGGCTGGAGGCGGCGCGCGCGCTCGTCTATCAAGCCGCAAAGGATATTGACGCGGGAAACAAGGACGTCAAACTCGCATCCATGACGAAATTATTCGCCACCGAAACCGCCAACTTCATCGCCGACGAATGTACGCGCATCTACGGCAGTTATGGCTTCGCGATGGAATACGACGCCCAGCGCTACTACCGCGACGCGCGTTTTCTGTTGTACGGCGGCGGCACCTCCGAAGTGCTGAGAAATATCATTTCAAAGGCAATGGGCGTGCCTGAGTCGCGGAAATAGAAATGCGTCTTGTCTATCCTGATACCTTATTGGGGACGCAGAAAAACGCAGACGGACGCAGATTTTTTGAGGATTCTGCCGATGGATAAAAAGCCTCCGTATAATGGGTCGCTGTTCAAGCACGCAGACCTAACCGAGCAAATCATCGGCGCGTTCTATGCGGTTTATTCTGTCCTGGGCTATGGGTTTCTCGAGAATGTTTATGTGAAGGCTTTGATGATCGAATTACAGAAGCGCGGTTTGAAAACTCGAGATGAACTTCCCATTCACGTATACTATGACGGTCAACTGGTTGGAGAGTATTTTGCGGATATTGTCGTAAACGAGCTGGTGATACTCGAAATCAAAGCCGCGAAGACATTGGCGACCGAACATGAGGCGCAACTCCTGAACTATCTAAAGGCAACGCCTTACGAAGTGGGCTTGCTCCTGAACTTCGGTCCAAAACCCGAAACCAAACGTCGCGCATTCGACAATGACCGCAAGGAATGGTATATCGCCCAAAACAAAAAATGAATCTGCGTTTATCAGCGTTTATCTGCGTCCCGATTTTGAGTAGTTGAATTAAGGAATTGAATCCATGACAAACAAACCCATCCGAGTGCTAATCGCCAAACCTGGGCTGGACGGTCACGACCGCGGCGCGAGACTGGTGACGCTGGCGTTGCGCGACGCTGGCTTTGAGGTGATCTACCCAGGCTTGCACCAAACCGTCGCCAAGATCGTCGAGACCGCGCTTCAAGAGGATGTGAACGTAATCGGCTTGTCCATTCTCTCTGGGGCGCACCTGCCAATCGCCGAAAAATTGATGAACGAACTCCGCAAGGCAGGCATGGACGACAAACTCGTCATCGTCGGCGGCAACATCCCCGAGCAGGACATCCCCGCGTTGAAAGCGCTCGGCGTGGCGGGCGTGTTTCCCAGCAGCAGCAGGTTCGAAGAGATCGCCGCGTTCATTCAAAACAGTGTTGCAGAAAAACAACCATAATTTCCAATCATGTCACCCTGAGGGAGCGTGCTCTCCGCGACCGAAGGGTCTCTGAGACGGCGTAAAGATGCTTCGCCGCTACGCGGCTCAGCATGACATGAAAGAAGCAACAGGAGCATGTAATGGCAGAAAAAATTCGAGATGTGATTTTGGAATCGGGCATCCCCGTCAAACCCGTGTACGGACCCGAAGACTTAAACGGGATTGACCCCACAAACGACATC
>JACPVD010000052.1 GCA_016191895.1 Chloroflexota bacterium
AGGTGATCGTCGATCGCGGCAATATAGATGGGAATATCAGGATGCGCAGTTTGCATGGCTTTGATTCCCTCCGGTGCGGCGATCAGGCCGACAAATTTTATTTTCTTCACGCCCCAGCGTTTGAGCACATCAGCGGTGGCGGTGGCCGAGCCGCCAGTGGCGAGCATGGGGTCGAGGATCAAACATACCGAAACCGTAGGTTCGAGCGGAAGTTTGTTGTAGTATTCCACCGGCCGCAGGGTGTGCTCATCCCGATACAAGCCGATGTGCCAGACTTCCGCGCTGGGCATCAATCCCCACACGCCTTCGACCATGCCAAGCCCGGCGCGAAGAATTGGGACAAGGCCGATCTTCTCCTTCAATTCCGCGCCGGTCATTTTTTCGAGAGGAGTTTCGAGTTCGCGCGGCATGGTGAGCAGGTCGGCGGTGGCTTCGTAGGCGAGGAGAGCCGCAATCTCGCGCACCAGTTCGCGGAATTTCTTCGGCTCGGTTCTTTTATCGCGCAGGCGCGAAAGTTTATGGGCAACAAGCGGGTGAGTGGATGCAAAGACGTTGGTCATGACAGGCTCCGTTTGATGTTGGTCTTGGCAAATTATAGCCTTAATTATTTTAATAGACGCCATCGGTAATTAGTCGAAACGTCCCGAAGGTTGCGAGTGAACGCCCAGTTACTCGAAAAAAACCTTCGGGGCGGTATTTATAAATTATTTCCGATAAAGCAGACATACGATGTGATGGGATAATTCGCGCTGGTTAGTACAGGAAGGGGACGATTCGTTTTGATGTCCGCTTGCGTAACGGCCAGATCTTTGGATACCGTTCCGCATAGTCGGCTTCCCAGATATTGATTCGCCGCACAACTGCAAAGATCACCGCAAGCGTAAACACCAGCCCGGTCCACGAGCGGAACGCAAGCGAGAATCCAATGCTGTAAGCAATCAGCGACAGCAGGGATGGATGGCGTGTCCATGTGTACGGGCCTTCGCCAAGCAGGGCAGGGATTTCTTTTGCGCGCCCGGCTTCCCTGCGCAGATGGTTTACCCATGTGTAATTTGTCCACGTTCCATAGATCGAGCCGAACGAATAAATCACGACCCCAAGCCATTGCCACGCAGCGTTGCTGTTCCATGTCACCGCGTTATGCTTATCGCCATAGGCGGCAATGATAAAAACAAGTTCCATAAGGCTGTAATGCCAGTGTTCTTCGCCGGGATTCTGCACCGGTTTGGTTTGCGGCGGAATATGATAAAGCATCCATGCGGTGATGATGGCCTGCGCCTGTATGACGATCATAAGCGTTCCCCGAATCGACGAAGAAACAAACCCGCTTATATCGTCGAGCCCCCATGCGAGCATGGGCAGGCCAAGCATGATGAACGAACGCGAAAACCAAAGCCAGAGCGACGACCAGACCCTGCTTTTGAGAATGTTGTTTATCATCGTTTATCTTCTTGCTTATCGAATTGCGGCCAGCAAAACCGGCAACATGCCGAGCGCGGCGCAAATTGCGATTGCAATCAATGTAACGACCAGGCAGGTCGGAAGAAGCCAGCGGATCCACGTCCAGTAGGCATACATATTCCATGCCTTGATCGCGATCGGCTGGGCTTTGCGCAGGATGTCGGGCGCGTCCTTTTCCAGGCTGACAACTGGTTTTGCCTTCGATGGAGCAGGGTCGACCCGCGGCGTTGCTTTTACGCGCATCTTTTCAGGGATTTTGATGTTTGCCCCGCAATAGGCGCACGGCATTTGGGCTTTCCCTGCTTCGGGGTAATTGGGCGCGCCGCAAGCGGAGCAATTGAAGGTGGGGGGGTCGGTCATTGAAGCCTCCAGTATTTGCAGATTATAGCGGTAAAATCCAGTCATCGAAGGTATCCTCTCGATAAATTGGGGTGTGGGGTGTTTTGAACGTGCAAGGCGCGCTCGAATCATCCCGCTTCCCCCTTCTTTTTGAAACGACATCATCAAATCTTGAAGGAGTTGTGTTCATGACGGAACAGTTTACTTTCGGCGGCGAGATCGTTTGGAGGCCATCTACGGAACAGACCCAAAATGCAAACCTGACCGCCTTCATGCGCGTTCATGGAATACAAAGTTTCGATGAATTGATGCGCAAGTCAACAGGCGATGTGGAGTGGTTTACCGACGCGGTGTTGAAATATCTCGATATTCAATTTTACGAGCCGTATACAAAGGCTGTCGATCTTTCGGGCGGAATTCAGTTCCCAAAGTGGTGCGTGGACGGAGCGATGAATATTGCCCATAACTGCGTGGATAAGTACCAGTTATCAGTGATTAGTGAACAGTTATCAGTGGTGTGGGAGGGGGAAGATGGGATGACAGGGTCTTTGACTTACAGAGAGTTGCATAAGGAGGTAAACAAGGCGGCAAACGCTTTGCGCTCGTTGGGATTGGGCAAGGGCGATGCGATCGGTCTCTTTATGCCGATGACGCCTGGGATTGTGATTGCCTTGCTTGCAATAGCCAAAATCGGCGGGATTATCCTGCCGTTGTTCTCCGGTTACGGTGCGGGCGCGATCGTATCAAGGCTCGTGGACGCAAACGCGAAAGCCCTCTTTGCGGCGGATGGCGCATATCGGCGCGGCAAGGCTGTCGAGATGAAGTCCATCGCGGATGAGGCGGTGGAGCAGATTCCGTCGTTGAAACATATGATCGTTTTAAGGCGCACGGGACAGGAAGTGAAGATGAAAGAAGGAAGGGATCATTGGTGGCATGAATTGATCGACGCTCAAAGCGATGTTGCTGAAACCGAACGAACTTCCGCCGAAGACCCGTTGATGATTATCTATACTTCGGGGACAACCGGCAGACCGAAAGGGGCAGTCCACACGCATTGCGGATTCCCGGTCAAGGCGGCGCAGGATATGGCCTTTGGGACGGATGTGCATGGCATGTCCTCCCCGAGCCTCGGAGTGAGCCTGCCGAAACCAGTCGAGGGACGTCCTTCGACTGTCGCTCAGGACGAATCGAGACCCGATGTGATCTATTGGATGACCGACATGGGTTGGATGATGGGGCCATGGCAGGTGTTTGGCGCATTATTACTGGGCGCAACAATCTTCATCTATGATGGCGCGCCGGACTTCCCCGCGCCAAACCGATTGTGGGAATTGGTGGAAAAACACAAGATCAATCAAATGGGCGTCTCGCCGACATTGATCCGCTCGTTGATTCCGCAGGGGGATGAGCATTTCAAAAAACACGACCTGTCTTCGCTGAAATGTTTTGCGTCCACCGGCGAGCCGTGGAATCCCGACCCCTGGATGTGGTTGTTCGAGAAGGTTGGGGGAGGAAGAATCCCGATTATCAATTATTCGGGCGGGACGGAAATCTCAGGCGGCATTGTGATGGGCAATCCGCTGCTCCCGCTCAAGCCATGTGCTTTCTCTGCGGCCTGTCCCGGCATGGATGCGGATGTGGTGGATGAAAATGGCGCGTCGATTCGCAATGCGGTGGGCGAGTTGGTGGTCAAAGCCCCCTGGATCGGCATGACGCGCGGATTCTGGAATGACAACCAGCGTTATCTCGAGACCTATTGGTCGCGTTGGGAGAATATCTGGGTGCATGGCGATTTTGCGGCAATCGATAATGATGGGTTGTGGTATATCCTTGGGCGCTCCGATGACACGATCAAGATCGCGGGAAAGAGGCTTGGGCCTGCCGAAGTGGAGTCGATTCTCGTCCGGCATGAGTCCATTGTGGAGGCGGCGGCAATTGGGGTGCCGCACGAGGTCAAGGGGAGTGAGTTGGTCCTTTTCGCAGTGACCCGGCCCGGGGCGAGTCTGACCGATGAACTTCGTCAGGAATTAAATAAAATGGTGGTCGCTGAAATGGGCAGGCCGCTTGCGCCGAAGGCCATCCTGTTTGTCTCTGACTTGCCCAAGACGCGCAATGCAAAAGTGATGCGGCGCGTGATCCGCTCGGCGTATTTGGGGCTCGAGTTGGGCGATACGTCGTCGTTGGTGAATCCGGGGGCGGTGGATGAGATAAGGAAGGCTCGTTAAATTTTTAACGCAAAGACGCAAAGGCGCAATGTTTTTTCTTTGCGTCCCTGCGTCTTTGCGACCTTGCGTTAAGAATCTTGAGGGTGGGTTTGTGTCGTTTATAATAAAAGGGTCTCGCATTACGCGAGAGAAGGAGAGTGAATGAAAAACGTTCGGGCTGTGTTGGTTGTTTATTGTGTGTTGATTGCGTTGATCTTATCGTCGTGCGGATCATCAACCCCGGTGACGATTGTGGTGACGGCTACATCGCTGCCGCCCACCGATGCGCCGGCCGCTGAACCGACGGCTACTTTAGTCCCTGTGAATTTATCCGGTCCGCAGGCTGGCGATGTGATGAAATGGCTCGATGGAAGCGCGTTGATCTACATCCCTGCCGGTGAATTTAGCATGGGTAATAACGGTTTCGACGCTCCGGTTCATAGCGTGACTCTGGACGGCTTTTGGATCTACCAGACGAAAGTGACCAATCGAATGTTCGCGCAATGCGTGGCGGTTGGTTCGTGTACGCCGCCAACGGAAGAACTTGGCGGCCCGGTGTATAACAACCCTGAATATGCAAACCACCCGGTCGTGGGCGTAACGTGGGAACAGGCTCAGGCTTATTGTTCATGGTCGCAGGGGCAACTGCCCACCGAAGCGCAATGGGAAAAAGCCGCGCGTGGGCCATCCGGCAATGTGTATCCCTGGGGCAACGATGAGCCTGCCTGTGACATTCTCAACTTTGGGTATTGTTCCGGCCGTACCTCCGAAGTGGATGCTTTTGCTGATGGCGCGAGTCCGTTTGGCGTGCTGGACATGGCCGGCAATGTCTTCGAGTGGGTGAGCGATTGGTACGGCCAGTCGTATTATGCCAATTCGCCGGCAACGAATCCCATTGGCCCTGAAAGCGGAGAGTACCGCGTCATTCGCGGGAGTTCATTCGAGTCTGATCCCGATCAAATCGATCTGGGGATTCGTCATTACGGCGCGAAGGTATATCACAGCCGCGACATTGGCTTCCGCTGTGCGGTATCCCAGCCGTTGCCTGTGGCCCCATATTGCCAGCAGACAGCGTTCATTCCATCCGGTGTGATCGTTTCCAACGGATGTGAGTTGCCGGATACGGCGGTTGCCGGCCAGTATTGTGCGGCGGGCGCGAGCCTTGCGACGGTTCATGTTCCTGCCGGCGCGGTTTATCAAACCGGCGAAGACCTGAAATGCGAAGAAGCCATTGTGGACGGCCAGCGTGTGTTGACATGCATAGGCCCGCAGGCGCGGGAAGCGACGAATGAGATCACGGTCTGTAATCCCACGTGCAGTAATTCCCCGGATGTCACCGGCGCATCTCCGGCGTGCGATCCCGGTTATACGCTTGATGCGGCATCCGGTGCATGCAATTACGCGCCCATTTCAAGCCAGCTCAGCGTGGCGGGATGCCCCATCGGTTATAAGATTTTGAATCGCGGCGGCGTGGAATTCTGCGTGATCGATACGAACGCAAACGGCAAATGTCCCGCGGGTTTGTATTATGACAGTCTTGCGGGCATCTGCGTCCCTGCGAATGGACTCGTCGAAGCGCCGTATGGAATCGACAACCCGACTCTTGCGGTTCAATCGTATTCCGGCTGCGCGGCTGGATTTGTCTACAGCGAGACGTTTCAATGCTGTCAGGCCGTGAGTGGCGGGACATACCCCGGTTGTTCCCCCGGCTCCACGTTCAATACGGACCTCGGAGCCTGCTCCCCCGGCGCAATCCGACTCGCCGGCCCGGGCTGTGTCACCCTCGACGTGACCACCCTCAAATGTAGTCAACCCGTGGACGTGTGTTCGCGCATCAAATCCGAAACCACTTGTATCCGCAACTCTTATGCATGTAAATGGGATGATGAGAATAACGTTTGTACGTTGAGGTAGGAAAAGGAAAATCGTCCCGAAGGTTCCAAAGCCTTCGGGACGATTTTCTTTGGTAATCTCACCTTATGCGAAGCCGAAGCGCGGGTGCGCAAGGTGATTGGCAGAAACTATCTCGCTTCAAACACTCCCAGCCTCTCGTTGTAATAGAACAATAACACCTTCGCCTTCTCCACTGTGACTTCGCCTGAATACGCCGTGCGGAAGTCCTGATCGTCGTCTTTGACGAGGATTTCAACCTGGTGTGTTCCCGATGAAATAGGAATAAACTCCATTCCCGCGATGCGCCCGTTACCGCTGAGGCCGGAGGCTTCGTAGGTTTTTTCGAGCAGGGTTTCGCCGTCCACGATCAGGCGGATGGAGATGGGGAAGTGTTCGCCGCCGAATATCTTTTCCGCGTCAGCGCCGGGAGGCAGGACAACGCCTTCGGGAATTTCGGCTTCTTCCAGTTTCCCCTTTGCGTCAACGGCGATGCGGATCGCGCTTTCGTCCGCGTCGGCCATCGAAGATGGAATGTCCAGGGGAATGGCGGTGGCGAAAAGCAGGGTAAGCAATGTGACGCTGAACAACGACCCTAAAAACGACGGGTTCCGCCGTCCGCGGTCTTTTGCTTCGGGAAGGGTGATCGGCTGTTTGTCGGCTTGCGCGTCGGCTCGATTAAGCTTGTCGAGATAGTCTGCAACGGACTTTGAGTCGCCGGGCGTGGTTTCGAGCCAGTGAACATCCGCGGTCATCAGGGCAGGGCGCAAGCGCAGGCGGTTGGATATCCAATGCGCGTCTTCACGGTAGAGGTTGTCGTCATAGGGGCTGGAAAGCAGGACGACATCGCGCGCGCCGTCGCTGCGCAGGGTCTTGATCCATGCGATGTTGACCGAGCTGATCGAGGGGAGGATCGCGGTGATGACTTTGGATGTACCCCATTCGGTAACGGAAATTGGGGAATTGGTTTTGTTCGACAGGATGCTTTCCGGCAGGCCGTTCAAGGCTTCGTCGCGCTGACTTGCAAACAAAACGGTGACGGGATGTTTATCCTTCTTTTCGCGTTTGAGCGCGCCGCGGATGGCGGAAAAGGTCTGCTCGCCGTTGTAGCCGGCCTTGAGATCGATCGCGTCGGTGGGGCATGACCCGACGCAGATTCCGCAGCCGGTGCATTGCGCGTTGTTGATGACGGCGAGTTTTTGGTAGCCCGAGTCGTCTGTCCGCGCGACCATGCGAATCGCGTCGTAGGGACATTCGGCGTAGCAAAGCACACAGCCGGTACACTTCTCGTCGGTAACAAGGGCAGGCCCCAGGTCACGACCGGAGGCGAGCCACGGGAGCAGGAAAAAGAATCCGCCGAGGAAGATCGCCAGAATCCAGAAAATCCAATTGCCCACCTGATCGATCAGGGGAAGGAAGCCGAGATAATACGCGTCCATTGGCGTGGAGGTGACCATCGTGCCGAGGTCGGCAGGCATGGCCGACATGGCGGGTTTGATCAGCGAAAGGACGACCAGCCCAATGGTGGCTTGGATCGCGACCCAGCGCGGCGCCCACCATCTTGCGCGCGATAATCGCAGGACGTGGATGTAGATTCCGAGAAAGCCGATCAGCGGGATGAAAACGTGCAGAAAGAGGATGATGACGAAGTTCGAAAATGTGGTGGATGCAAGAGTCGGAGAGACGTATGTGAGTCCCTCCGAGCCTGCTACCGTGTCCATCATGTATTCGGTCATCCATTGTGCGCGGCGATCCCAGATGAGCCAGTAACCGAATGTGCCGGTGAGCCATGTGGCGGCCAGCATGATCCAACCGCTCGTCCACGCGAGCCAGCGCGGACCCCAGTAACGGTCGCTGAACATCATCTTGAGAAAGTGCAAAAGGATGAGCACGATCATCGCGTCGGATGCGTAGCGGTGAACGCTGCGTATGAGCAGCCCGAACCAGTTGGAACTTATTTTTTCCACTGTGCCATAGGCCACATCGAGTCCGGGGCGATAGATGATCGTCAGGTATGCGCCGGTGGCGATCAACACGATGAGCATGTAGATCGTAAGCGTGCCGAGGTGATAGAACGGATTAAAGTCTGATTTCGTGAAGCGATTGATAAAGCCTTCGAAGCGTGTCCAAAGTTTATCGAAGCTGCGCATGAAGCGGCGTTGGGCGTAGGGGTTTTTTAGCGACATGTATCGGGTTCCAGGTTCCAAGTTCCAAGTGTCAGGTTTCAGGTGTCGAAACCGCCAGTGATTGAAATGCTCCTGCGCGCCAGTGGTCTCGATATGTCCCGTAAAGGGCATGCGGGACTACTCGACTACCGGGGTATTTTCTTTCAACAACGGAAATTTATTCATCTTCATCGCGTTGCTTGTGACGAAGATACTGCTTGCGACCATGGCAAAGGCGGAGAAGACGGGTTGTAATAACCCTGCCATTGCCAGCGCGACGCCGATTAGGTTGTAGATCACAGCCCAGCCGAGGTTTTGCCGAACGCGCTTCATCGACTCGCGTGAGAGATCGATCAGCCAGGGGATCGCGGTTAAGTCATCGCGCATCAATACAATATCGGCCGCGGTGCGGGCCACGTCGGTGCCGTGATTCATTGCCAGGCCAACGGTCGCGGCGGCGAGCGCGGGGCCATCGTTGATTCCATCTCCGATCATTGCGGCGTTTTGTGCAAGACGGTTCATCTTTTCATCGGGCGTGAGCGCGGCTTGCACAGGGATGCCGAGAGTCTTTTGCCATCTTTCGCCGGCGTGAATTTCATCGCCGGTCAACACACCAAGATTCAGCCCGCGCGACTGCAATTGAGCAATAACTTCTTTCGCCTCCGCGCGGACTGTCTCGCCCAACCCCACTGCCCCGACGACCTTCCCATCCCAACCGGCATGCACGACGACGAGCCCCGCATCCTTCCACGCCCCGGCCTGTTCGCTGATCTCTTTGGGCATGGTCAGCCCTTCGGCAGACGTCAGGCGGACGGAGCCAATGATAATTGGAGATTGGCGATTGGCAATTGTTCCGATTACTCCAAGGGCGGGCAGCGCTTTGAACGAAGATGGCTTGATCAGTTCGATATTTTGTGAATTTGCATATTCAACAATTGCCCTCGCCAGCGGGTGTTCGGATTCGTTTTCCACCGAAGCCACAACTTGCAGAAATAATTGTTCACTGATCATGGATGACTGTTTACTTACGACTCCCTGCACCTTCATTGGCAATTGACTCAACGTGCCGGTCTTGTCGAAGAAAACCGAATCGACTTTCGCCAGACGTTCGAGCGCGGCAGTGCTTCGCAGGATCACGCCGGATTCCGCGGCGCGTTCCAATGACAGCCAGAGTGTGAGCGGGGTGGCGAGTCCCAACGCGCATGGACAGGCGATCAGCAAAACGGATAACGCAACGAGCAAGCCGGTTTCCGCGCCGGAGTTGGTATTCCAAATTAAGAAGGCGATGGTCGCGAGAGTCAGTGCGGCGGGAGTCATCCATGCGGAGAGTTTGTCCACTGTTCGTTCCAACGGTGAACGCGCCCATAATGCTTCGTGTAGCAATCTTCCAATTTGCCCGGCCGTTGTCGATTCGCCGACCGCTGTTGTGATGACCTCAAAACTTCCGTCGAGATTGATCGTCCCCGCCTTGATGGATTCGCCTTCACGGCGGGATACGGGTTTGGGTTCGCCTGTCAACAGCGATTCGTCCACGTCGCCTTCGCCGGTGGCGATCAGGCCATCTACGGGGAATCGGTTCCCGGGTCGAATGCGGATGCGCTGGCCGGGTTTCAGGTCCGCCGCGTTCACTTCGATGTCCGCTTCGCTTGTGACCACCGTCGCTGTGGCGGGAATCTGTTCGAGTAATTTCATCACAGCCTTGTTACTGGATTTGTGCGCCTGCATTTCGAGCCATCGTCCGATGGATACCAAAAAGATGAGCATGGTTGCGGTGTCGAAGTACAGCCCGCCGTGGCCGACGATTAGATGGTAAACGGACAAGCCAAACGCGGAGAACGTTCCGATGGTGATCAGCGTGTGAATGTTGGGTTGCCCGCGCAACAGACTGGCGAAACCAGCGCGAAGAATCGGCAGGCCGAGCAAAAGTAAAACAGGGATGCTCGTCACCAGCATCATCACCTGGAAAAAATCCACCAGCGGCTGCGACTCGGGTGTTGCCCAGCCGAAAACTTCACGCGCATAAATCCCCGCGCCCACGATCATGTCATGCAAGACCATCACGCCGCCGATAAGCAGGCGCATGTAAAACGATTCTTCCTCGTCGTGGGGTTTCTCGTTGGGAAGAGTCGCTTTATACCCGAGGGATTTCACCCGCTTTTTTAGTAATTGGTAATTGGTAATTGCAGGATTGAAGACAATGTTGGTTTGCTGTTGGACGAAACTTGTCTCTGCATTGATCACGCCTTTCGTACGCTTAAGTTGTTCG
>JACPVD010000349.1 GCA_016191895.1 Chloroflexota bacterium
GATGAAAGCCACGAAAGGGTACTGGTTGGCAATTCCACCATGCACCATGTCTTGCTCAACCTGCACCCCAAAGACTTGGGGCTGGCTCCCTTCGTGCCGACCATTCACAAATCCGTGGATATCAAGGCGAGAGAGTTGGGCTTGCACATCAACCCCTCCGGCAACATTCACATCCTGCCCACGATCGCATCCTTCGTCGGCGCGGATACGAGCGCGGTCATCCTTGCGGAAGAGCCGCACAAGCAGGATGAGAACTGGCTGTTGATCGATGTCGGCACAAATGCCGAACTCGTGCTTGGCAACCGCAAGCGGCTGGTGTGTACGTCCACGCCGACCGGACCGGCTTTGGAAGGCGCGCACGTGGAATATGGAATGAGAGCCGCGCCGGGGGCGATGGAACGTGTCCATATTGATGAAACGACGCTCGAACCGAAGTACAAGGTCATTGGCGTGGAGGGTTGGAATACCGACCATGCCGAGTTTACCGGTCAGGTCAAAGGCATCTGCGGCTCGGCGATCATCGACTCAGTGGCAGAATTGTTCCGGGCGGGGATCGTAGACTCTCGGGGCAAGTTCAGGAAAAACCTGGACTCGAAGCGCGTTCGTGAGGGAGAATCAGGCTGGGAGTATGTCATCGCCTGGAAGGAAGAAACCTCCATCGGACGCGACATCCCCATTACGCAACAGGATGTGCGCCAGATTCAACTGGCGAAGGCGGCGTTGTTCACCGCTGCGCGGACCCTGCTGAAGCGCATGGATTTGCAAAGCCCTGATAAAATTATTTTGGCTGGCGGCTTTGGAAGTTATATCGACAAGGAAAAAGCCATGCTGATCGGGTTGATCCCCGATTGCGAGTTGGACAAGGTGTATGCGGTCGGGAATGCGGCAGGCGATGGCGCGCGGATTGCGCTGCTGAATATTGAGAAACGGGACGAGATCGACACCGTGACGCGCAAGGTGGAGCGTTTCGAATTGCCCACCGACCCGGAATTCCAAAATCAGTTCATGCTGGCGACGAGCTTCCCGCACATGAGCGAGCCGTTTGAACATATCGCGCATCTGATCCCGAACCGCAAGGCAGATCCGCTGGCAAAGAATTTCATGAAGTAATTTTTTTACCACGAAGGAGACAAAGGGTCACAAAGGTTTTTAAGTTTTTTCCTTTGTGACCCTTCATGACCCTTTGTGGTGAGTTAAGGAGAGCAGGTATGAACAACTTTTTGGAACGATTGAACAGCGGGGAAATTCTGGTTGCGGATGGGGCAACCGGCTCAAACCTACAGAAGATGGGACTCAAACCCGGCAAGCCGCCCGAGGACCTCATCATCGACGACCCGGATACGTTGTTGAAGCTCGCTTCATCTTTCGCCCGGGCTGGGTCAGACATCATCCTGACCTGCACCTTCGGCGGGACTCGTATGCGCATGAAAGACTCGAAGTATCAGGATCGCACTCCCGAAGTGAACATTCGTGCCGCAGAGATCGCCCGCAAAGCCGCTTCATTAAATAATGGACTGGTCGCCGGTTCGATGGGACCCGTTGGCGCAATCCTCAAGCCGTATGGTCCGCTCGAGTTCGACGATGTGAAAGCGACCTTCGCCGAGCAAGCCAAAGCCCTCGCCGATGGCGGCGTGGACTTGCTCATCATTGAGACCATGTTCGCTTTGGAAGAAACGAACGCCGCCTTTGAAGGCGCGCGTTCGGTGACCGACCTGCCCATTGTGGTTTCATTCAGTTACGACCGCGGCACGCGCACCATGATGGGCGTCAAGCCGAAGGATGTAATGAAGCGTTACTCCGAAATGGGCGCGGCGCTCATTGGCGCGAACTGCGGAACGACCCTCGATAGTATGGAGGCGGTGGTGAAGGAATATCAAGCCGCCAAGCCCGATATGCCCTTGTGGGTCAAGCCGAACGCGGGCGTGCCGCACATGGACCTGGAAACCGAACAGGGCGTGTACGATATGGGTCCTGAAGACATGGCGACCTATGCCAAGAAGTATGTAGCTCTCGGTGCGAAGGTGGTTGGCGGCTGTTGCGGGAATACGCCGGAACATATCGCGGCGATTACAAAAGCGGCGAAAGGGTAGCGCTGCGCTTCGAGCCGGTACTCCCGGATGAATCAAAAACGGTCACGCAGAAGCGTGACCGTTCGCTTTTTATACCTGCGGCAAATTCCTGCGGATGACGTTCAACATGCCGAAGGCTTTCGATGCGCCCTGCACCACGCAGGTCAGCGGATTATCGACGAGGTACGCGGGAATGCCGAGCGATTTGGTAAGCAATTTATCGACGCCGCGCAGGAGCGCTCCCCCGCCGCACAAGGCAACGCCGCGATCAATGATATCTGAAACCAGTTCCGGCGGGGTTTTTTCAAGAACCTTGCGCCCGGATTCAACGATCTGTTTCAACGGCTCCTGCAAGGCTTCCACGATCTCGCCGGTCGTCAATGTGACCGGGCGCGGCAGACCTGTGACCTGGTCCTGTCCCTGCACTTCCATACTGTTCTCGATGTCCTGCGGAACCGCGGCTCCAATGCGGACCTTGAGCTGTTCCGCCGTCTGCTGGCCGATGATAACGCCGTATTTCCGGCGCACATAGGTGACGATGGCTTCGTCGAGGTCCATGCCGCCGAGACGCAGGGTGTCCGCCGCAACAATGCCATACATCGCCATCACGGCGGCTTCGGTGCATCCGCCGCCAAGACAGATAATCATATTTCCAGATGGGGAATTAATGGGCAGGTCAATGCCGATGGCGGCTGCAAGCGGCTGCTGGATGAGGTACGCCTCGCGGCTGCCCGCCTCCATGACCGCTTCGTAAACGGCTCGACGTTCCACGCTGGTAACGCCAAATGGGACGGAGATCATCACGCGCGGTCGAAAAATCCGCATCGACCCACTGGCGCGTTGGAGCAGGTATGCCAGCAGGGTTTCGGTAATTTCATAGTCCGCGATCACGCCGCTTTTAAGCGGACGGGCGACTTCGATACTCTCGGGAACCTTTCCAAACATGTCACGCGCTTCCAGCCCAGCCGCGACCATCTTTTGGTCTTCCACTTCGATGGCAACGATGGTCGGTTCCTCCAGCAACACATTATTGTTGTCGGCGAAACGCGTGAACATGGTCCCCAGGTCGATACCCAGGTCTTTCGAGAACATCGATAGCACCAGGTTTTAATTCTCCGAATGTTGGAACGGGGAACCGCTTTTGCGGTAGCGGCGGACGGCGTCAAGGCGCAAATTGGAGCGGCGCAGGGCGGCTTCCATCGCAAGATACGCATCGGTATCGGCAGGGACGCCCTTCTTGAGGATTTCTTCGGCGCGTTTGCGGGCGGCTTCGGCGCGGTTTTCGTCGATCTCAGCCACGTTTTCCGCGGCATCGGCGAGGATGGTGACGATATCGGGCTGCACTTCAGCAACGCCTCCAGCCACAGCAAACACTTCCTCCACGCCGCTCTTGCGAACGCGGACAAAGCCATATTTCAGAGTCGTTAATACAGGCGCGTGTTTGGGCAAAATACCCATCTCCCCACCCGCGCCGGGAAGCACAACAATGTCCACATCCCCTGTGAACACCGTGCGGTCTTGAGAAACAATTTCACAACGAATGGTCATA
>JACPVD010000350.1 GCA_016191895.1 Chloroflexota bacterium
AGTCAGAGACTGGATATTGGAGATTAGAGATTGGTAACGGGTAATTGTTGGGGTCGAGTTTTTCCAATGTGTCCATGATGGATAGGGTTTCCTGTCCCATCACATCGTTTTGATAGACCATGCTCAATGCGGCGCGCATTTGTCCCAGGGCGCGAGGGTCGCCGCCGAGATGGAAGTCTGCGATGGAGCGCAGGGCAGAGACGGGGACACTTCCACTCAAACTTCTTTGAGGGCGCGTGCCCATGCCGACGGCGCGCAATGGCGACGGGTTGCCTGTGTTCAATGTGGCGAGGTGACGCCCGATCCAGCCGGAAGCGGGGCCGCGTTCATCGTCGACGCCGCGCTCCATGAGTTCCATCGCTTTGAAGTGACTGCGCGACTCGTCCGGCGCTCCGCAGGCGTGGATGATGGCAAGTTGTCCGCTTTGCCATGCTTCGAGCAATCGAGAAAAGTGTGGATGAAAGCCAAAGAAGCCATCCAGGTCGATTGTCCTTTCTTCTTTCTTCTTTTTCGAGTCATCGGGTCTGGGGATGCCCAACGTGGGGCGTAGCGCGTAATACGCATCTTCGCCATGTGGCACGACCATGTTCAATACATCCGCCGCGCCGCGCAGGAAGATGACGACGAGGGTATCCCCGCGCGGGGCGGTGTTGGCTGGGGCGAAGGAGAGGCGGGGAAGCCAGGAAGGCAAAGTTTGGGTGAGCATTAAGTTTCTCCGTCATCGAGGGTGGTCGAGTTTATCGAGACCACATTGCGAGATTTTAATTTTATCTTTCATTGGTGGTCTCGATACGGGCTCCGCCCTACTCGACCACCGGGTTTGGTTGTCATCTCCACTGAAACGCAGGGGATGCGATGATGCTTGCGGCGATGATTTGCAGAGTCTCTTCGTCGGTAGCGCCGGCCGCTCGGATGGAATCCATCAACCCGTCGCGAGTGATGCGCTCCAACGGGGAGCCTACTAATAAAGATGCAGCCGAATCTACATCGTCTTGCAAAAGGCCGGTAGATGAGACATCCAATAAAGCATTGAGATTGTGTTTTGTGTTTTTGATTTCGTTGCGAATCAATTCAAATGCGAATTGCCAGCGCGGCATGAGATTGCCCTGCCAGGCATTGCTGTAATCGGGGTAGCCATCGGGCGTGGGCCAGTTGAAATAGTATTGCCCCATGCGGGTGAGATAATCGCGCATCGCGACGCCGTCGGTTTCAACATTCAACATGCGCAGCGCAGACAAAAGAAAATTGGCAGGGCGTTTGTATTTGGGTTGCGCGAGCGCGAGGCCATCCAGCAAAATGACGCGCAGCACAGATTTGATATCGCCTTTTGTTTGGAGAAACGTTTGCGCGGCTTTCTCGATAATTTCCCGCGGCGGATCATCGGCGATGAATCGACGGGCGAGCTTGGTGGCAATGAATCGCGCCGTGGATGGATGCATCGCCAGCATTTCGATGACCTGCTCCGCCTCCTTCTGCGCCGACGGTTGAATCGAAAGACCCAAAACATGTTTCTCCCCGGTATCGTGGATGTCTTCCTTGAAGATGAAATCGCCGAGCCAGAAATGTCTTTTGACATTCCAACCCGTGAGACAACGCGCGAGTTCCATCACGTCCTTTTGGGTATAGCCGCCGTCGACGCCGAGCGTGTGCAGTTCCATTAATTCGCGGGCATAATTTTCGTTGGGATGGCTTTTCTCGTTGGCCTGATTATCGAGATAGACCAGCATCGCGGGTGAGTGCGCCGACGCCCACACCAGATCGCGAAAGTTGCCAAGCGCGTGTTTGCGAATCACTTCGCGATCATCGACGGTTTTGAGGAAGAATTCCTTTTCCTTGTCCATGAAGATGTTGAAGTGGTCGCTCCAGAACTCGACCATCACTTCGTAAAGTTGACGCTTGCTGTACATCTGGCGCAGGAACGTCGCCTGGCGCAATTCATTGGGCGCTTTCTCGCGGTCGTAATTGCCGAATAACTGACTGCTGATTCCTTCGAGTTCGTTGGCTTCCATGCGAAGAGTTTTGAATGTTGAAAGTTGAAGGTCGCAGGCGAGGTCGTTGATAGAGTCGAAGTCGAGTTGTTCTTCGATGTAGTTTTGCAGGCCAATCTCGACGAAGCGCGCGCGTTCTTCGACCCTTGCGCCGAAGGTGATTCGATTCAAGGCGATGAAGTCGCCGGGATCAAGCGCAGTCCAGGGGAGGGTGGGGAGACCGCCAGCAAGTTTGCGGTACGCGGGAGCGCAGGAGGATAATGCGGCGCTGGCCGAAACGATGGAGGCAAGTTTGAGGAAGTCGCGGCGGGAGAGGGACATGGTTAGTGGAAAGTGGTTAGTGGAAAGTTATCAGTAATCAGTGTGGATGTTACGAATTACGAGTTACAAGGTTTGGGTTTACTTGTGTACCTGTTTCCTTGTTTACCTGCATACTTGTTTCCGTACTTGCCTTCTCACGCGGAATCCAATTCAGCAATGCGAAGCCTGTCGCGCCGAAGGCGGTGATGAGGAGGAGCGGCCAGAGGAAGAACCAGCCCAATACTGGGAAGAACGCCGTCAATTCGAGGATGATCGTGCCGCGGATGAATCCGTTCAACGCGGAGAGTCCGCTTTGGCTTGTGAGTCTCGCGCCCAAATGAGCGGCGACACCTGCCGAGCCGATGGATGAAATGGCGAGGGAGGCCGCGAGCAAAATCCAACCGATGAACTTGGCAGGGCCGAATGGAAGCGCAAACAGAATCACAATGGGAAGCGTCACGGCGATGACGATGACGAGCCCGAGCCAGAAGGTTTGCATGGGAGTCTTTTCCACACGCGATTGGGCGCGTGAAATCAATGCGGGGAACAACAGCCACCATGCGGCGAGCATGGCAGGGAAGGCGATGCCTAGCATTAACAAGATGAAGAAGATGGCGGATATGTCGGCCATGGGAAGTGTCCTTTCGTGTTTGGTTGTATGCAAGGGATACAGGGGAGGATGAGGAAAAGTTGCGGGGAGTTTTTCAACCGCGAAGGATGAAAAAGACCTGACAGGTTTCCACAGAGCCTTAATCAACCAGCGCGACTTTGATTCGCAGAATCCGAATCGACAAACGACACAATAAAACCTGTCAGGTCTGCAAAAAATCTGACAGGTCTTTTATGCGGCGAATCGTTCAGAACATTGGCGTGGAAATGAATCTCTTTTGTATAAGTATTGCGGAGACCCGTCAGGTTTCCTCACTGCGTTCGCTGGAAGAATCCCAGAATGGCCGCGCCGATGCCGACGAAGCCAACGTAGGGCAGTAACAGGAACCAGCCCACAAACGGGAGCGCGCATGCAAGGCAAAGAATCACGGCACTCCACATGTTTCGCTTCCAGGCGAGCACATCAGGAAACATGCGCTCTCCCAGGACATGCACCACACCCGTCAAACCGAGGCTCAAAAGGACGGCGAGAAAGGCAAGGATGACCAGCGCGGGGACGGCCAGAATCCCTTTTACAAACGAACTTGTGTTTTCCGCGATCGAGAAAAGCACGACGACGATCAGGCCGAAGAAAATGAAGTTGACGAGTCCCAACCCAAAGGCGCGCCCGGGAGTTTGATGGATTGCGCTTTCCGTTTTCGCCGTGCGGTTTTGGAACAACGCGCCGATGACGAGAAAATACGCGCCAAGCGAAACGGCGAGGCTGAACACAATGAAAAGGACACGCAAAATATCGTTCATGGAATCTCCTTAATTTGGCGATTGCTTTCTCAAAAATATGCCGTTCCCCAAAATCCACAGGACGGACGCGCCGGCGAGCGCGATCAACAGGCTGGACATTTCGAGGGTTGGGAAGCTGGCAGGTTGAAACGTTGGAAGGTTGACAAGTTGAAAGTTGAACGTTGAAAGTTGGTCGAGCCACATTGTCCATTGCGATTGAAGTTGAATGGATAGGTCGGTAACCGATGAAATGTCAATGACGGGTAACAGGGTTGCGATAAGCGGCGCGGCGACAATCAACGCCGCCAGCGCGGTGGCGGCTTGCAGAATCGCTGTCAGTGTGAGCCAGCGCGGGGGGTGGGGAATCAGGCTTCGGTCAGGCTGGAAGCGGGCGGCGTCCCACAGGAATGCTTCGCTAAGGTTGCGGGATAAAGCCGCCTCGGGAAGCGAATCCAATTCAGTGAACACTGCCTGACGCGCGGAAAGTCTCGCCGCGCATTCATCGCATGAATCAAGATGCGATTCGATTTGCGCGCGTTCGGTGGATTCGTGATCGAGATACTCGTTGAGTTGATCGTCAGTGAGATGCATGGAGTTTCTCCGCCAAAAGTTTGCGGGCGCGGAAGAGATGACTCTTCACATCGCTCAAGGGGATGTTCAATTCCGCGGCGATTTCATCGTAGGAGTATTCCTGAAAATGACGCAGTTCGACGACGATGCGATAATGCGCGGGCAGGGACGCGAGCGCGACGCGAATTTGTTCGCTTCTTTCCCTGGCCTCATAAACTGTTTCAGGCAATTGGGCTGGGTCGGCATCCCGGTCATCGTCGAGTTCGGCTGTAACCTTTTTCGACTCGATGGTATTCAAACACACGTTGGCCGCCACGCGCCGAATCCATGGGCCGAATTCGCGCTCGATATCGAAGGTGTGGATGCGTTGATACGCCCGCATGAATGTTTCCTGCGCCATGTCTTCCGCTTCGCCGCGTTCATGCAACATGCGATAGCAGACGTTGAACACGCTCGTTTGGTAGCGCATGACAAGTTCGCCGTAAGCATCCGCTTCGCCGCGCCGGGCTTGAAGGATCAGGTCGCGGTCGGTGGGCACATTCATGGCTGAAGGTTATACAGGCCGGGAAGGAAAAAAGTTGCAGTGACGGACTCAATCCCCCAGCAAATCCGCAAGGAAATCCATCAGCCCGCCGGTTTGAGTCGACTCATCTTTTTGCGGCGTGACCTGAAGATCGCCCGCCACCCCGCCGCTTTGGCCGTTGATCAACACCAGATGCTCGCGCCCATCGAAGGGAAGTTCGGTCATCCATACCGGGAGCAGGGTGAGTTTGAACGACTCGATGACCAGATTTGCAGACGACGTATGCACGATATTCGCGTTGTTGACCAGATGCGGCAGGTCGCGTTTGTATTTTGCATAGGTCTGGCCTCGCGCGTCGAGAGATGCGTCTGCCATCGGCACATCGTAAATTTCGGCGGGCCAATTTGCAAGAAAGCGCGGATCGTACGGCTGGATGGATTTCAGATCGAAGGTGGGAATCAACTTCAAGAAGACAGCCGATGTCTTTCGCGAAGCGGGAAGCGGCAGGTCATCCACCATCACGGGATATTGATCGGAATGGCGCGTAACCGTTTGCCCCCCGCGTTTTCCCATGACTTCATTTTCCTGTTGAATCATTTCGTAGGTGTAATCGACCCCGCCGCCCACATCGAACGTCCACATGGGCAGGTATAAGCCGCGCGGAAGTTCCACTTGTTTTTCGGGTTTGAAGCCGTTGCCTTCCACCCAGTCTACGAGCAGTTTGATGGCGCGTTTTTGGTCGAAGGCCTGCGGGATGATTCCATCCGGCGCGAGCAGGTCTTTTGTTTTTTCAAGGCTCACCACATGCGGCGAGTCGCAGTACACGCACGAAGTTGAGATTTGTTTGGGCGGCAAGATAAATTCTGCGCCGCATCCGTTGCAATGAAAGACCTGTTCCTGCAACGGTTTGCCGTGTCCGCGTTGGGTTGCCATGGCAACGATGAAATCCTTTTCACCCGCAAGGGGCATCGTTCCCGAGTCTATGATTTGGTTGCGCGTGCAGTAATCGCAGACAAGCGCCTGCCCATCTGGGGAAAACGACATGCGTCCGCCGCATTTGGGGCACATGAATCGTTGCGCATCTGCTGTGCGCATCCCTTCAGGAACCGGCGGCAATTTGTCGGGATCGATCACTTCGTCCGCTTTGAGTGTCCCATCGAGAATCGCCAGCGAGCGACGCGCTCGCGCATGGCGCAGATCGTGCGAAAGACAATTTTCCAGCGCCTTGCGTTTTTCCGCGGAGTCGATTGTCACTTCGCTCATCCAAAACCACGCTTCGGCGGTCACATCATGCGAGCCGGCCATGTAAATGGCGCGGTCAAGATAGCGGCGGGCCGTATCACGATTGCCGGCCTTCGCTTCGATAATTCCCGTGCGGAGAAGTTCCTTTGAATATTCTTCCATGGAGTCTCGTAATGCGTAATACGTAATACGTAATACGTAATTTACGCATTACGTTTTACGTTTTATTCTTTCCGTCTCACAATCGCATCCGTCATCTTTGCCACACGCGCCATTTGTTTTACATCATGCACGCGGATAATGTCCGCGCCGCGCGTAATGCCGACGGCCACAGTGGCGGCTGTGCCTTCCGCGCGCTGATCAGGCGGCAGGTCGAGCGTGAAGCCGATAAACGATTTGCGCGACGTCCCCAACAAAACGGGATATCCCAACGCGCGGATTTCATCCAGCCGGTTGATCAGTTCCAGGTTATGCTCGCGCGTCTTTCCAAAACCGACGCCGGGATCCAGGACAATGTGCGAGTCGGCGATTTGGGCTTGTTTCGCCAGTGCCACGCATTCGAGTAATTCCCGTTTTACATCTTCCATTAAATTTTTATATTCCGCGCCCGCATAAGCATTCCCCAACTTCTCGCGGACTTCGACGCTGGCCGGATTGCTTCGGTTGTGCATGAGAATCACCGGCGTTTTATATTTTGCCGCCACCAGCGCGAGGTTATCGTCTGCGCGTAATCCCCACACGTCATTGACGATCTGCGCCCCGGCCTTGATTGACTCTTCGGCCACCTGCGCTTTATAAGTATCGATGGAAATAATTGCATCGGAAAAGTTTTTGCGCAACGCGGATACAACGGGAATCACGCGCTCCATTTCTTCATCGGCATTGACCGGGGCGGAGCCGGGGCGGGTCGATTCGCCGCCCACATCCAAAATATCCGCGCCGGATTCGAGGAAGCTCCGCGCCTGTTCCACCGCCGCGTTGACCGCATCCCCCTTTGCGATGATCCCGTCACCGGAAAACGAATCGGGAGTCACATTCAAGATTCCCATCACATACGTGCGGGAACCCCAGTTGAATGTAAAACTCCCGATGTTTAGCGAGGTTGAGCGCATAATACTGGTGGTCGAGTAGTTTCGTATGTTCGTCGCGAAACGTATCGAGACCACGCAATGACGGGGCTAAATCTGATCCAACGGGCGCGCGAGCCAGGCTTCGGCTTCGTTGATGTCGGTGAAAATCTTCATTGCCGACGCGGTCTCCGCAAGCGCAAGCGACGCCACGTTGACGATCGCATCCGCAACGGATCGATCCGCCACCACCACCGCCACGCGAATGTTCCGTGCAGATGGGTCGCTGTTTGCATCCACCGCCATGCGGATGGCCTTTTCGGGAATGTGCTTCACGGCGCGAAGATCGTACAAATTACGCGTGCGGCGGTCGGAGCCGAGTAGGTGTTCCAGGGCAAACTCGTGCCAGTGGGCGAGGGTCGCGTCTGAAAGATCGGTGAAGGTCAACGTCATACCGCCATCGCCGCGGCGAATCACGGAATAGCCGACATCGGCAGTGGGCGTCCAGTTAAGGGGTTTGGATTCGGTCATGGGTTCTCTCCTGTTGATGCTTGTGATTATAACGCAGGGCAAAACAAATTCTCACATTTTGAAATCGCATGCTATAATGCCGTCACCCGGGCGCTTAGCTCAGTTGGTTAGAGCACTTCGTTTACACCGAAGGGGTCGGGGGTTCGAGTCCCTCAGCGCCCACTGGTCAAGTACAAAGGTAGATAGGTACACAAGTAAACACGGAAGCGCAGGGCTTAAGAACTCTACACTTCCGTGTTTTAGTTGTTTCATCCTTGGATGACCACCTGTTTACTTTTTTACTTCTCTTCATCCCCTCTGCTATAATCCCAAACATGATCCTCATCACCGGCGCCACCGGTTTCATCGGACGCACTCTCGTACGCCAGCTTTCGTCCATTGGATACCCGCTGCGCGCATTGATTCGTCCCTCGCCGCGCACGCCGCGCCTGCCCAAAGGCGTCCCTGTGGAAGTGGCAGTCGTGTCCCTGGCGGATAAGCGCGGCCTGCGTGCCGCCCTGCGGGATGTGGATACCATCTTCCACCTCGCCAGCGCGGAGAACCAGGGCAGCCGCGGCAGCCTGCTGGCAACCGATATTCAAGGGACGGAAAATCTCGTCGAAGCGGCATCCGATGCGGGCGTGGATCGAATC
>JACPVD010000351.1 GCA_016191895.1 Chloroflexota bacterium
TGCGAAAGCCCGCGACGAGTTTTAGGATTTCTGTTCGGGCTTGCTCTTTGGTGTAAGCCATGGTTGGAGTTACCCTTTATTTATCCGGCCGGTTCACAAAATAGACGCTCAGCAGAATCAGCAGGATCGTAAGGCCGACACGGAAAGAGATGTAGATGATCCAGGGGGAGAGCAGGGGAATGGGGGTGGAGCCGAAAAAGCCGTTCGAAGTGTAGAACAGGCTTTGATCTTCCACCAGGATCATTTCGCTCGCAACGGCGGCAAAGAAGGGATTGGTGGAAAAGACGAACCACAGCGTAATTTGCGTCGCATCTTCGGTAAACGAGGTGTCAAAAAGACTCGACGACCCGAAAATGCCGAGGACAAAGAGAAAGAAGAAAAGGAAGATGAACGAAAGCAAAATACTGCCATAAGCCAGCACCGTTGAATTGAGCGTCCGTTTGGAGAAACTGGAAAAGAAAATCCCCAGCGAGCAATAAAAGACGGCTGTCACCACGAGCATCAAGGTCGAGACGACCATCTCTGCCATGCCAACGCCGCCCAAAAAGAAGGCCATGCTTTGCACGGGAATCGCGGCAAAGATGAGCAGGAGCAGGAATACAACCGCCGAGCCGAGTTTCCCAAACACCAATGCGCCGCTCGAAAGCAGGGATGTCCGCAGCAGGTCGAAGGTCTGGCGTTCGCGTTCGGAAGAGATCGCGCCGGCGGTCAGCGCGGGGCCGATGAAACTGATCATCAGCAATTCGAGCAGGACGACGATGCTGAAGATCATCTTGCCGATGATTTGCAGATACTCCGGGTTGCCGTTGGAGACGGTCCCATCGGTTGCGAGGAGGGTATAGATCAGGCCGATGAACAGGCTGATTAAAGCGAGATACGCGCTGATCAGGATGAAACTCCGCCCGCCGCGCATGCGGCCTTTGAGTTCCTTGGCGATGACGGGATTGTCCATGATGCGGCTGAGCAGGTTCAATCGCGCGGGCTTTACAGGTGCGGATGATTCCATAACGATTCCTTTTGATAAGTCCTTTTACCGCGCAGACGCGAAGAAAACGAAGATGGAATAAAAACGCGAATTTTTCTTGTATCGCTTCTTGTATCGCTTCTTGTATGGCTTCGCGCTCTTTGCGGTAAGTTTTTCTACGACACAATTCCCTTTGTGGCGCGCATGAAGACCTCTTCGAGATTCTTTGTCTCTTCGCTGAAATGCACCACCGGGAAACCCTGCGCCAGTAATCTTGCAAGCAATTGATGCATGGCTTCGTCGTCGCCGATGAAATCCGCTTCGAGGGTGGGGCGGTCTGTGCTGTCCAGCAGGCGGACTTCCGATATGCCGGCGTGAGTTTGCATGGCAGCCTGCGCTTCCACGGCGCGATCAAGCAGGATGATGCGCAACTGGCGATGCGGCATGACCCTTTCGCTCAACTCCTGCAATGTGCCAAGCGCGGCAAGTTTCCCGTCTTCGATGATGCCGACGCGCGAACAGAGTTCGCCAACGTCCGCGAGGATGTGGCTGGAGAAGACAATGGTCTTGCCAAGCCGCGCTACTTCGAGCAGCAGTCCGCGGATTTCGACTCGTGCGCGCGGATCCAGCCCGGAGGCGGGTTCGTCGAGGACGAGAATGCCCGGGTCGTGAATCAGGACTCGGGCGAGTCCGAGCCGTTGTTTTAGTCCAGTGGAAAGCGTATCCACCATGTCGCCGCGGCGGTGGCCGAGGTCTACAAGATCGAGCAAATCCGTTATCAGGCGCGCGCGCTGATGCGGATGAATCCTGTAACACGCGCCGAAGAAGTCGAGATATTCCTGCACGGTCATATCGCCATACACGCCGAACGAATCGGGCATGAACCCGATGACGCGCCGCACTTCGTTTGGCTGCCTGCGAATCGAATGCCCGCCGACGAAGATCTCGCCTTGATCGGGTTCGAGCAGCGTGACGAGCATGCGCATGGTGGTGGTTTTGCCCGCGCCGTTGGGGCCGACCAGCCCGAAAATTTCGCCGCTTTCGATGTTGAAACTGACATGGTTGACGGCGAGCCGCGAGCCGAATCGCTTGCACAGGTCTCTGATTTCGATGATCGAGGTCATGGCAGCACCGTCAAGGTGAAATTGATGCCGGTGATTTCAACATAGTCATTTGGGTCGCTGTTGATGTTCAATCGAATTTCGCCGTTCCTGTCCACGTATTTCCACGCCTCCGGGATGTGATTGACCCCGTAGTTGAGCAGTTGGACGACATTCCATTCGCCTGTTTCAAAGTTCCACAGCGAGACAAGAATCTTGGCCGGCAATACGTTGCTTTGAATATCGAGTTCGAGCATTTTCACTTCGCGAAATGAAACGGGAACGGAGGGTTGAAAACGAATGGTGTAGCCGTCTTCGGTCATGTTGTAGTAAGAGGTGGTGATCGAATCGCCGACGGACGATTCCCACCCGTAGATGCTGGATGTAAGCTGGACGTCCCCCTCTTCCGTTTCAACGGCGGGTGAAAGTTTTTCGAAATACAGCATTGTATCCGTCGATTTGCTGTCTTGATCGCGTAACTCGACCGGCGCGGGGATCTCATCGAGCCAGCCCATAAGATAAACGCCCGAATTGACGTAACCGATCCCGGCGTTTGTGGTCATGTTTGCCTGAAAAAAGGAAGCCCGCCGGCGCATATCTGCCTCCCCGTATGTGTTCAGGCCAAGTGTGCTGGTGATCGCGTATAGATCCACAGCGGATATCGTATTGTTGTTGATGAGCAGTTTGTTCACCGGTACGGTATTGCCCGGCGGCAAGTCGCCAAGGGATACCCACCCGCTCGAGGTGACGAGCGTTGCGCCGTTGATGGCGTATTCGCTGTTGTTGGTGATTCTCCCGATCAGGACGGGCGTATCGTCGCGAAGCGTCATGACGAGATTGTGTTGGATATCCAGCGCGGGCATCGAGCCACTGGCCGCGACCGATTGCATTCCGCCGATCTCCACGCGCAGGTCGGGCAGGCGGGTTCCGTCTTCGGTTTTTATCGAGAGCCAGTCGCTGGCGTTTTGGATGTTCGAGCTGTTATTCGACAGCGGATGTAA
>JACPVD010000352.1 GCA_016191895.1 Chloroflexota bacterium
TACAAACGAGTCACCACTTATGAGATATGGTCGATGACCAGCCTGGGCTCTAACGAAAAACAAATTTACCTGAGCGGAGACGTGCTTTCCAATCAATACCCGATCTGGACCCCCGATGGAGAAAACATCCTCTTCAGCCAGCGCAACACGACTCAGTTTACCTTCCCGGATTTGTTCTCCCTCAAATTAGACGCCGGCAGCACGGCATTGAAAATCTCTCTTGGCGTGCTCTCCGTTGAAGACGTCGACTATTCGCCGGATGGGTTGTGGATCGCCTACGAAAGCGGCGGAGATCGCGGTTTTCATATCTATTACTCCACCCCCTCGGGCGCGCACCTGACCCGCATTACCGAAGACGTCACCTTCGACGATTTCGACCCGGTTTGGCGACCCGTCCAAAGCCTGCCATAATCGCTTTCAATTCCAACGAACGAAGAAAGAGGAAAGATGCTGAACGCAGGTCTTTCCTCTTTTTCTTACACTCCTCTTATTGACGCCCTTCATTTTCGCATGTTAGACTCTCTCCGCCATGCCCGAACTCACAGCGCGACAGCAAACCATCCTCATGCTTCTCATTCGCGACTATATCGAGACGGCGCAACCCGTCGGCTCGAAGCGACTCGTCGAACGCTTCCATCTTGACCTGAGTCCGGCCACCGTCCGAAATGAAATGTCCGCGCTGACGGAGATGGGCTACCTGAGACAACCCCACACCTCCGCAGGCCGCGTGCCATCCGAAGATGGATACCGTCTCTTCGTCGGCCAGATGATGCAGAAAGCGGAGCTGCCTGCGTCGGTGCAAAATACCATCTCGCATCAATTCTTTCAGGCGCGTTCCGATTCCGATCAATGGATGACACTGGCGGCTTCGGTGCTGGCATATCAATCGCAGGGAGTCTCCCTTGTCACCGCGCCGCACGCCGAAACGATTCGATTCAAACACATCGAGTTGATCTCCACGCAGGGACGGCAGGTGTTGATGGTGATCGTCATGGAAGGCGGCGAAGTTAATCAACAGGTATTAACTCTCGCCGAGCCGGTCTCACAAGAACGGCTGAGTCAGGTTGCCGCGCGGCTTAACACATTACTGGTTGGGCATTCCGTCGAATCGATAGCCGCGCTTGCCTCCCGCGCCGATGCCCTTGAACAGGACATCCTCAGCCTGCTGGTTCAGGATATGAAACGCACGTCTGAAAGCGCGTCGGGCGAAATCTATACCGACGGCCTCACCAATGTGCTGGGTGAGCCCGAATTTGCCGAGTCCGATGAAGCGCGCTGGGCCATGCGCCTGTTTGAAGAACGCTCCACCTTGCAGGGATTGATCGCAAAAGCGTCCACGAACAGTAATGTCGGCGGGTTGCAGGTGTTGATCGGCGGCGAAGGCGGTTGGGAGGAACTGCGCCAATGTTCGATGGTGATCGCAAGATACGGCGCGCCGGGGCTGGCCACCGGCACACTGGGCGTGCTCGGCCCCATGCGCATGTCCTACGCGCGAACGATTCCCACCGTGAGATATGTGGCCGGGCTGTTGAGTAATCTGGTTAATGAGAATATGGCAGGCGAGTAACACGACAAGCACCGCAACATTCATGTTGCGCCACAAGAATATAAAATGAGAGCGGATACATGACTGATAAAAAGAAACACAAACACGAAGCAAAAATCGAAGAGACACAACCCACAGCGGAGTCCGCGCCCATGGAGGGGGAGCAGGCCAAAGTCGACGCGGAGCGGGATGCGCTGCAAGCCCAATTGGCCGAAGCAGAGGCCAGGGCGTTGGAATATAAAGATGGCTGGGCCAGGTCGCAGGCGGAGTTTCAAAATTATAAAAAACGCATCGAACGCGATAACGAGTTGATGTACGCGGGCATGAAAGGCGATATCATCAAGAAGGTCCTGCCCGCGCTTGACGACCTGGAACGCGCCCTGCAAAACCGTCCCGCGGACGATGCATGGGCAAGCGGCATTGAACTCATCGCGCGCAAATTGCAAAATATGCTCGAAGGCGAAGGCGTGAAACGCATCGAAGCGAATGGCACGGCCTTTGACCCGAACTTCCACGAAGCCATCTCGCATGAGCCAAGCGAAGAGGTCGAGAGCGGCCATGTGATTGCGGTGGTGCAAAATGGTTATATGCTCGGTGAGCGAGTGATACGGCCCGCGTTGGTGCGGGTGGCGCAATAAAAAATAAAGTTGCAAGTTGAAGGTTTGCAGGTTTGCATGTTGAACCTTAAACCTGCAACCTTCCAATTTTCAAACTTTTAAACGAGGAAATCATGGCAAAAATTATTGGCATCGATCTTGGCACGACAAATTCAGTGGCGGCGGTGATGAGTGGCGGCGAGCCGGTGGTCATTCCATCGGCGGAGGGGGAGCGGCTTGTCCCTTCAGTGGTGGCGGTGAATAAAAATCACGAACGCCTTGTGGGACGCGTGGCGCGCAACCAGGCGATCACGAATCCGAACAACACTATTTTTTCGGTGAAACGTTTTATGGGGCGCAAGGCCGATGACCCGCAGGTGGAACATACCCGCAAACGCGTGCCCTACGCAGTGACCGCGGCAGACAACGGCGATGTGCGCGTGAAACTGGACGACAAGGAATATTCGCCACCTGAAATCTCGGCGATGATCCTTGCGAAGATCAAGGCGGATGCGGAGGCGTATCTCGGCGAGACGATCACGCAGGCGGTGATCACCGTCCCCGCGTATTTCAACGACGCGCAACGCAATGCAACGAAGGATGCGGGAAAGATCGCCGGCCTCGAAGTGCTTCGCATTATCAATGAACCGACGGCGTCTTCTCTTGCATATGGCCTCGATAAAAAGAAGAACGAAGTCATTGTTGTGTACGATCTCGGCGGTGGCACGTTCGACGTTTCGATTTTGGATGTGGGCGACGGCGTCTTCCAGGTCCGCGCCACGAGCGGCGACACCTTCCTCGGCGGTGACGATTTCGATTTGCGCATCATGGATCATTTGATCGAGACGTTCAAAAAAGATAATGGGATCGACCTGCATGGCGACCGCCAGGCGTTACAACGGTTGAAGGAAGCCGCGGAAAAGGCGAAGATCGAACTTTCGACGGTGATGCAGACGGAAATCAACCTGCCGTATTTGACTGCGGATGCGAACGGCCCCAAACATTTGGTAATGACTCTTTCCCGCGCCAAACTGGAACAAATTACAGCGGATCTTGTCGACCGGACGATTGCTCCCGTTAAACAGGCCTTATCTGACGCCGGATTAAATGCCGGCGATATTCATGAAATCGTTTTGGTCGGCGGCATGACTCGTATGCCGGCGATTCAGGATCGAGTTCGCGCTTTCTTTGGGAAGGACCCGCACAAGGGAGTCAATCCCGACGAAGTGGTGGCGATTGGCGCGGCGATTCAGGCGGGCGTCCTCGGCGGCGAGGTGAAGGACATTCTTCTGTTGGATGTGACCCCGCTGACCCTTTCGATTGAAACGTTGGGCGGAGTCGCCACGCCGCAAATCGAACGCAATACCACCATTCCCACACGCCGCACGCAGGTCTTCTCCACAGCGGCGGATAATCAAACGCAAGTGGAAATTCATGTCTTGCAGGGTGAGCGTCCGATGGCAGTGGATAATAAATCATTGGGCAAGTTCACGCTGGATGGAATCCCGCCGTCACCTCGCGGGGTTCCGCAGGTTGAAGTGACCTTCGATGTGGATGCGAACGGCATCATGAAAGTCAGCGCAAAGGACAAGGCGACGGGACGCACACAGCACATCACGATTACCGCGTCCTCTGGTTTGAGCGAAGCCGAAGTGGAAAAGATGCGCAAGGACGCCGAAGCCCATGCCGAGGAAGACCGTAAACGCAAGGAATTGATCGAAGCGCGGAATAATGCCGATAACACCGTTTATGCCGGCGAAAAGGCCATTCGCGAGTTTGGCGATAAGATTCCCGCCGATGTTCGAAGCGACGTCGAAGCGAAGATGGCGGAGGTCAGGTCTGCGGCGCAAGGCGAGGACATTGAGAAGACCAAATCGTCGGTGGAGGCGCTGGGGCTGGCCATTCAAAAGATTGGCGCGTCGGTCTATGAGCAGAATCAGGCGCCGGGCGGGGGGGATGCGGGTTCAAATCCGAATCCAAATGACGGCCCGGATGTGGTGGATGGAGAAGTAAAGGAGTAGGCCGGTTGAAGGTTCAAGGTTTGAAAGTTGCAGGTTAAGAACTTTCAACCTGTAACCTTGAACATGCAACTTGTATTATGAGCAACCGAGATTACTACGAAATTCTAGGTGTTGGAAAGAATGCGAGCGATGACGAGATCAAAGCCGCGTTCCGCAAACTTGCGCGCCAGTATCATCCCGACGTGAGCAAGGAAGAACACGCCGAGGAAAAATTCAAAGAGATCAACGAAGCCTATGGCGTGCTTTCGGATTCGGATAAACGCGCGCGCTATGACCGCTTCGGCAAAGAGGGACTCGGCGGCATGGGTGGTGGCGGCTACCACGATTACTCTGCCGATTTCGGCGATCTGTTCGAGGAGATTCTCGGTGGCTTTGGTTTTTCCACCGGGCGGCGGAGTTCACGCAACGCTGCGCGACCGAGGCGCGGGCGCGACCTGCAAATGCAGGTCACATTGACGTTCGAAGAATCGGTCTTCGGCGTCGAAAAGGAAATCGAATTCCAGCGCGAAGAGACTTGTTCGCATTGTAAAGGCAATGGCGCAGAGCCGGGCACATCGCCGGTGAAATGTTCCACTTGTAATGGGCAGGGCGAAGTGCGCCAGATTCGTCAGACCTTTTTGGGTCAGATGATGCAGACAGCGACGTGCCCGAATTGCAATGGGCGCGGCGAAATCATTTCCTCACCCTGCAAGACCTGTCGCGGCGCGGGGCTGGAGCGAAAGAATGTAAAGAAGAAGGTGCAAATTCCCGCCGGTGTGGATGTGGGCACGCAGATCCGCTTGAACGGGGAGGGCGGTCCCGGCGTGCTCGGTGGCCCGAATGGTAGTTTGTTCGTCGTGCTGGATGTGAGGCCGCATCAA
>JACPVD010000317.1 GCA_016191895.1 Chloroflexota bacterium
GAAGAAGTTGTTTCTTCTCGACCCAGCCTGCCAGCCCGTCGCTACGGCGGATCATGACCCAATTCGGGTTGGTCGAGTCGTCCAATGCGGGAAGGGTGTCGTCCTTCAAAACCGTACCGGTCTGTTTTCCGTTTTGATGCCCAATGATATGCACCGGCAACGATGGGGCGACGACTCGATACCAGGGCTTACCCTTGTCTTCGGGAACAGGCTCGGGCAGGACTTCAAGAGTCGGCGGCGGTGTCGGCGGAACACCGTCGGTGAGCGCCAGATACGACGCGTAACTCCAACCGCTCAAACTCCCGTCCGATTTGCGAATCTTCAACCACGTTCGGCCCGGCGTCGCGTTGATCTCTTCGACGGTTTCGCCGGTGTAGACCAAACCGACTGAGTTGTATCCCGTTCCCGGCCCTTCGCGGACCTTCAAGGATGGCACAGCCGTGACGCGATACATCCTCCCCGTTGGGTTGTCTCCCGGGCCCGGCGGGGGAGGAGGCGCGTCGCCAAGATTGAAGCGGGCCTTGAACGCAGGGAGGTCGCCGTTGAAATAATTCAAGTCGACGCCTTTGCTTTCCACGCCGTACAACTTGCCGTCGCCGTTATCTGTGTATTGCCAGAACAACCACTCATCCTTCGACCAGGGTTTTGGAATCAAAGGCTGTGTTGCGCCGTAGTTTGCGATCCATAACGGATATTGATGAAAGTAGGCAAGGCTGTCTGCCTGTGTATCGGGGTTTGGGGCGTGGTCGCGCCAATAATAGTAGGCCGTATAAATGGCGATCTCCTTTCCGCCGATAAGTCCCTTAAGCCGTTCGAGGAAATCGTACCAATGTTTCCAGCCGCTGAAGTCGCCGTGAAAGTGTTCCTCAAAATCCGCAAATAGCGGGAGTTCGCCAAGATCGCCTTCAAATTGCTGTGCCCACAACTCGGCCTGTCGTTTCGGGCTGACCCGGCTGTCGTAAAACCAGTAGGCGCCTCGCGGCAGACCGGCCAGTTTCGACTCGCGCCAGTTTATCTTGAAATCGGGATCCACCCATGTATTTTGCCCCGCGCGAACAATGACAAACTCCGCCGATGCGCGCATCTTCCGAAAGTCGATTCCCTGCGGGGTTTCGGGATCGTCCTGCCAAAAACTAACGTCTGTGCCGATGATGGTTGGCATGTGCGGTTCCTTGTTGGTTGTATTTTCTTTAACGCAAAGACGCCATGACGCAAAGGCGCAATGAGAAAAAATTTCTTACATTGCGTCTCCGCGCCTTTGCGTTAAAAATTTACAAAGCGCGCCGCAGTGCAACTGCGCGCGAACGTATCAGATCGCGTTCTCGAAATGCGTGATGAACGGCTTCGTTCCCGGCTTTCCCTCCACCGAGATCACGTCGATCTGCCAGTGGTCGATCCCGTTTTCGGCGGCGTAATATTCGGCGGCATTGAACATGTGTTCGCGTTTTCTTGCGGTAATCTGGTGTTCGGGAAAAAAGTTTTCGCTGGAGGTGAGCGTTTTCACTTCGACAAAAACCGTCAGGCCTTTCTGGCGGGCGATGATGTCGATCTCGCCGTGCGGCGTGCGGACGTTTCTCGCAAGAATCTCGAACCCGATATCCGCGAGCCAGCTGGCCGCGCATTCCTCGCCCCACATGCCGATCTCCTGGTTGTGTTTTGTCATTGCGTGATGCGCTCCAAAAGTTTTCGCAGTCGAATCGACCAGTGTCCCTTGCGCGGCTGCGACTCGTTGACCAGGTTTTCATAATGCTTCAGCATGATGCTGGTCGTGCGCTCGATGGCATACGCGGAAGAAGCCTTTCGCGCCGACTCGCCCATTTGCCTGCGCAGGTCAAGGTCGAGGCAGAGGCGGGTGAGTTTGGCGGTAAAGGCCGGCAGGTCGTGAGTCGCAAGAAGCCCGGTCACGCCGTCGACCACCGTATCGCCCACGCCGACGGAATGTACGCCCATTACGGGAAGCCCCGCGCCCATGGCTTCGATCACCGAGAGCGGATGAACCTCCGTCACCGATGCCGTCACAAACGCATCGCACATCGCAAGGTAGGATGGAAGCCTGTCATATTCGATTCTCCCCGTCATACGAACCCGCCCGCCGAGATCCATTTCCGCGATGAGATTGCGGATCTCCTCCTCGTAAGGCTGGACGCCGCTTCCGATTAAAAGGAGTTGCGCGTTGGGGATTGCCTGCGCAACGCCCGCGAACGATTTCAGCAAAAAGGGAATGTTCTTTTCCAGCGCAATTCGCCCCGCAAATACAAGCAGGATATCGTTTTCCTTGTAGCCAAGTTCCGCCCGCGAATGCGGCTTTGCGTTGTTGAAGTTTTTCAAGTCCACGCCGTTGGGCACAACTTCGATTTTGACGTCCACGTTGAGTTGGCGCAACACTTTTTCCATGCCGACAGATGGCGCGATAACAAGTTGCACGGCTTCACAAAACGACGGCATGTACGCCTGTAAAATTCCCTGGCTCATTTCTTCCGGCATGAGGGGCAGGTAGGTCTGGGCGTACAGATCGTAGCGGGTATGGTTGGTGTAGACGATGGGAATTTGCAGAAGGCGGCAATAACGCAGGGCCAGCCGTCCGCTCAAAAAGGGGTGATGCACATGGACGAGGTCCATGCTTTGCAGGAGTTGTTTCGCTTCGCGCGAGTACCGCATGGATAGATAGAACCCCGAGTCGGAGATGGGCAGGCCGCGGCTGTAGACCACGCGCGGATCGTCGGGCTTGGCATCGAGATCGCCAAAGGAGAAGACAAACACTTCATGTCCCGCCAGTTCGAGATATTGTTTGTTGATCTCGACATAATTCGTAATGCCGCTGACATACGGTTTGTAACTATCGACCATCATTCCAATTCGCATGGGGGTATGCTACGGCATGGGCGGGGCAATGTCAAGTAGACAAAAGTGGGTGGGGGATAGTGATAAAATTTACACCGAGGATTTCATGGTATCCTCTCGATAAATCGGGGTGTAGGGTATTGTGGGCGCGCGAAGCGCCCCACAATACCCCACTTTCCCCTTCATTTTGAAGGGATACATTTTATGATCGCAAAAATGATTCTGCGCGGCAGGGAATACGAGGTGAAGCCCGGCATGGCCCTGGCAGACGCCTTGAAGAAAAATAACATCGTCCCCGAATCTGTCATTGCCACGCGCAACGGCGAGATGATCACCGACGATGAAATCCTGCGCGCCGGGGATGTGATTCAGTTGATCGCGGTGATTTCGGGCGGAAATATTTCATGTGACAGTCACCTTTAAGGTGGCTGTCACCTATGGGCGAGTCTTATGAAATGCCGTAAATGCGAAGCCAAAGCGTCGATCCACATGCGCCAGCACAAACTGGCACTGTGCAAGGATCATTACCTGGAATGGATCCCCGAGCAGACGGCGCGTTTTATCAAGAAATATGAGATGTTCACCCCCGAAGAGAAAATCCTCGTGGCGGTTTCAGGCGGCAAGGATTCGCTTGCGCTGTGGGACATTCTCACACGGCTCGGCTATCAGGCCGATGGGCTGTATCTCGGTCTCGGAATTGATGGGGGAATCAATTACTCGCACGAATCGCAAAGGCTGACGGAAAAGTTCGCCTACGAGAACAATCTCAAATTGCACGTGCTGGATATCGAAAAGGAATATGGGCAGTCCATTCCCGTGTTGTCAGAAATCAGTCATCGCGGACACGGGAGGCCGTGCGCAGTTTGCGGGCTTGCCAAACGACATGAAATGAATCGCATTGCGCGGGAACTTGGGTATGACGTCCTCGCGACGGGGCATAATCTTGACGATGAAGCGGCTGTGTTATTCGGCAACACCCTGCGCTGGTCGGCGGAACACATTCTGCGACAGGGGCCTGTCTTGCCCGGCGCGGACGGCCTTGCGCGAAAGGTCAAACCGTTGTGCCGTTTCTACGAGCGCGAGATGACCGCCTATTCCATTTTGCGCGGCATCGAATATATCTATGAGGAATGTCCGTTCGCGGAGGGGTCGCAGTCTATTTTTTACAAGGAAGCGTTAAATCAGCTGGAGACCGCGCGTCCCGGCGCGAAATTGATCTACTACCTGGGTTTTTTGGAAGCCAGAAAAAGCGGGAATTTATTTGTGGAAAAGAACGAACGGCACGCGCAATTGCATCCATGCCCCAAATGCGGCCAGCCCACATCCGCGCCGGAGTTGTGTTCGTTTTGCAGGATGATCGAAAAGGCGGTGAGTGAAGTGTAGCAAAGATGTTTTAACGCAAAGGCGCAAGTATATTAAAACTTCCTTTGCGCCTTTGCGTCTTTGCGTTAAATTCTTTGACCTGGTATCACCGCAACACCGTCGCGATAAACCCAAGCAGAAACAGCCCTATGGCGGCGTAGATGGCAATCAGTTCCTGGGGGACAAGCGAGAAGGGCGAGGAATCATATCCGTTGCGAAGAGGGCCGGTGCTTTCGGGGATTTCCTTTCTGCCGAGTAATGCCTCGCGAAATTCATCCACGCTCTTTGGGCGGCGATCCGGGTGGAGCGACATGGCCCACAGGATTGCGCGTTCCACGCGAATGCTAAGGTGAGGGTTGATCTCTCGAGGCGGAACCAGGCTGCGAGTGTCGAGGAAACGTTTGCGCGCCTCTGCGGGCGGTTCGTTTGTCAACAGGTGATACAGGGTTGCGGCGAAGGAAAAAATGTCGGCGCGGATGTCGGTGTGCGCGTCGTCGCTCCCGTATTGTTCCAGCGGCGTATAGAGCGCGGTGCCCTGCCCCTGAATGATGGTGATGGTCACTTCATCGGGGGCGAGAATTTTCACGAGACCGAAATCCACCAGTTTGATCAATCCGCTTGGCGTGATTTTCAAATTGCTGGGTTTGATGTCGCGGTGAATGATGGGCGGCTCCTGCTTGTGAAGATAAGCCAGCGCATCGGCAAGTTGCGTTGCCCAGCCAATCACTTCGCTTTCAGAGAGGAAGGTTTTTGCTTTTCGCGCTTCCAACATTCGTTCGCGCAAGTCCTTGCCGGGGACGTAATCCATCACAAGGTAATCGCGCGGGCCGACAGAAAAGAAATCCGAAACCTTTGGCAGGTTGGGGTGATCAAGGCGCGCAAGCACAGACGCCTCGCGAAAAAATTGTTCGCGGGCTTGCGCAACGATCTCGGTGGGGAGGGCGCGGTCGTGTTCCACTTCCTTAAGCGCGCATAACCTGCCTTCGAGGCGCATGTCCTCGGCAAGGTAAATACTGCCGATGCCGCCCTGTCCGATCTGTTCGCGGATTCTATAGCGGTCGCGCAGAACCTCCCCGTTCTTCAACGATTGGGGCAACTCTTACTCCTTGTTTGCGGATGAACTCCGCGCTCGATCCTGTGTCGGCGATAATTTCGGCGTGTATCGCTTGGTGTGACCGGATCGTAAAAATCAAAAGCCAATATGCACAGAATGGGACTTTTCTGCTATATTATAAACGTCTTTCCGGCAATGCACGCATAAATGGCAGCGCGAAATTCATTCCGCAGCCAAAGGCGATATAAATATCACCCTGCAAAATCTTTGCGACCGGCGCGGGAGTCATACTGCAAATCGCCGGCTTTGCGCCAGACACCGGAAGAGTTGGAGACACGGCAATCGACCGAGGAAATTATGACCCATCATGAAGATGACTTTCCCATACTTGTGGCGCAGGACGGTCCCTTGAAAGGACAACGCTGGTCGTTGAATCGCGCTTTGATGGTGGGGCGCGATCCCACCTGCGATATCAACGTGCAGGACAGGCAGGTATCGCGTTTTCACGCGCGCATCACGCCCACGCCCGAGGGAGTTACAGTGGAAGACCTCGGCAGTAAGAACGGCACCAATCACAACGGAAACGAATTAACCGGGCCGGTCATGTTGCAGGACGGCGACACGCTGGGGATTTCAGTAGCCCAGCAATTCATCTTTCTCACTTCCGATTCCACCATGCCGCTGGCGGAAGGCGGCCTTCGCCCCGGCCGTTTGATGATGGAGCAAAAATCGCGCCGCGTGTGGGTCAACCAACAACAGGTGACGCCGCCGCTTTCGGCGCAACAATTCAAACTGTTGTGGCTGTTGTATGAAAATCAGGGACAGGTCATCAGCCGCATGGACCTGGTGTCTGTAGTATGGGGCGATGAACAATCGGCGGGAGTCTCTGAACAGGCGCTGGACGCGCTCATCCGCCGACTGCGCGACCGGCTTGCCGCGCTCGACCCCACTCACCAATACATCGACTCCGTCCGCGGTCATGGCGTGCGGCTCGATAATCCTTCCATAAACGGATAACAAAATGGACACGCAATCAGAAAGACTTCTTGCATTCATGATCCATAACGCCCGTATCGCCGCGCTTGGCACCATCCGCGATGAAGCGCCGCGCGTTTCGATGGTGGCGTTTGTCCCTGCCGCTGATTTTTCCGCGTTCTATGTGCATGTCAGCCGTTTGGCGCAACATACGGTGGATATGCAAAAGAACAGGCAGGTAAGCCTGATGATCTCCGAAACCGACGATGGCCGCGACGATCCGCAAACTCTGGCGCGAATCTCGATCCATGCTTCGGCAGTGTTCATGGAAAACGGCGAGCCCGGCTACGCTCCCGTGAAAAATCAATACATCGAACGCTTCCCCCATTCTGCGCCGCTGTTCAAACTGGCCGACTTCGGTTTGTGGCGCATCAAACCCAAAGGCGCGCGTTACATTGCGGGATTTGCAAAAGCCTATAACCTTTCCCCCGAAACCCTCCAAAAGATTTCCAAAAAATAGCCCTTATTTGAAACGAGAAAGCGTCCCGAAGAGTGTAGGCAAATTCCGAAATCTCTCGAAAAAACCTTCGGGACGATGCGCTTGAAACGATTCCTGAAAAATAGAAACGCCAATCGAATAAGGAAACAAACATGGACACTCTCAAACTCCTTGCCGTCTTTGCGCACCCCGACGACGAATCGATGGGAATGGGCGGCGCACTGGCGAAATATTCTGCTCAAGGAATTGAGACTCACCTCATCTGCGCATCACGCGGAGAACGGGGCTGGTTCGGTCCCGAGGAGCAGAATCCCGGCCTCGAGCGACTCGGCCAAATCCGCGAAAAAGAGTTGATCAACGCTGCGAACGCGCTCGGCATGAAAAGCCTGCATTTCCTCGACTATATCGACGGCGATGTGGACAAAGCCGATCACGCGGAAATTATCGGGAAGATCGCCGCTCACATCCGCCGAATCAAGCCGCAGGTGATTGTGACGTTTTCTCCCGATGGTGGATACGGCCACCCCGATCATATCGCCGTTGGACAGTTCACGTCCGCGGCCATCGTCTGCGCCGCTGATTCGAGTTATCAAGTTGAAGAAAGTCTCCCCGCGTGGCGAGTCTCGAAACTGTATTACATGGTGGACGGCGAAAACTTCATCAACCTCATCACGCCTTTTTTGGGTGAGATCACCTTTCCCGTTGACGATCAACTGCGCGGCGAAGTGGCGTGGAAGGAATGGTCGATCACCACACGCATCGACATGGCTGATCATTGTTTTGCTGCGTTGAAAGCCATCAAATGTCATCAAAGCCAGTTGGCAAGTTTGGGAGCGTTGATGGACATGGACGAATCTGCCGCGGCGCCTGTGCTTGCCATGCAGGGGACGTTTTATCGCGCATTCAGTTTGGTGAATGGGGGCAGGGCGGTGGAGACGGATTTGTTCGAGGGGTTGAGGTAGAGTCGGTAGGCAGTGATCAGTTATCAGTGAACAGTGGGTAGTGATCAGTGCGTTAGTGCTTCAACTTGTTTGCGTTTTCAAAAAGAAGCCTGATAGTTTCATCCCGAATCAATGTGCGAAATTGCACCGAAGATTCGGAGAGCGACAGCTCTTCCACCCACTCTGGGAAAAAGTCAAGTTGCTGAACATCGTGTTGCGCCTCCTGTACAATATCAGGCGATCGTAACTTCCCGGAGCCGTCCACCGGATCAATCATGACAAAGGGAATGTGGGTGGGCAATATTGCAAATACCGCTTTGTCATCCACTACTGTGACTCGGATCACAGGAAAATCAATTGCCATTTGCGAAACGGCATCCAGAAAGATTCCGCCGTACTTTGCCTGTCCGTCGAGTTTGACGACAAATCCGCGAATGTATAATGCGCTTTCGAGCGCATTGCCGTAGCCCAGGTTTCTCTTGAGGTCCTTGAGTTTTGAAATTTCCAGGCTGTCTGTGTTGTCTGCATTGGCGAGCGCTTCGAGCAGGTCGCTTGTCGCCTTTTTTGTCAGTGTGATGGTTTGCAGGTTCCAGTCATATCGATCGATTTGATCGACGCCGAGGACGAAAAGGCTGTCGTTCGCGTCGGCGGCGTTCAGCGTATCCTGAGCATGATCTCCTTCATAACCCAATTCAAGTTCATGCCAGTTCTCTTTGAAGATATAAATCCCGAAATTGGGGCTCTGTAACGGGGATATATCCAATGGAGGGGTGTTGTTCGATTGGCATCCACTGACGCACAAAGCCAGAATAAACAGAAGAGAGATGGCGCGAATGGCGTTCATTATTTCAACCCAAACGTCGCGCTGACTTCCGCTTTGACTGATATTGTTCCGAGGCTCAGAGGCTCGTCGCCGGAGCCCGCGCTCGAATTGCCGCCCCCGCTTGGGGCCGCGTTTTGAACCGTGTTCTGCGTCCAGACGTTTTGCTGGCTTTGGTTTCCCCACCACCACCACCAACCGTTGTAATACGACCAGCTGTTTTCGTTGATGTTCAGTACGCAATCCGCTTTTGCGCCGGCGGCATCGGCCAACGCTTGCGCCTTTTCCTTGGCGGCAGTCATGGCGAGTTCACGCGCCTGATCGCGGTATTTGCGGAGGTCGCTGGTGTAGAACTCCACGTTGGCGACCTGATTCGCGCCCGCTTTCAACGCCGCGCCGAGAATCGCATTGGCTTTCTTCACGTCCCGCACAGTGACCGAGACCGTGTTGTTGATACGATAGCCTTTGATGTAGAGCGAGTCGTAATTTTCATAGACAGGTTCGATCATGTAGAAATCGGTGCTGATGTCTTTGGGATCGACGCCCTGTGCTTTCAGCGCCTTGATTACTTTATTGATCGCGGCTGAATTGGCGAATTCCACCATGTCCACCGTTGCGCCATTGGATTGCACGCCGAGTTGAATCAGAGCGCGGTCGGGGGTGACGTTGATCAGCGCGGTACCGGTCACCTGCACGGTGCGGGTCGAGTCGCAGGAAGTTTGCGTTGTTGTCACAGGTTCGGATGTTGGGCTGGGCGGAGCGGCCTGTACGCTGGAGACTGGCAGGCTTGTCGAAAGCAATAGAAACGCAATTACAGCAAGCAGAATCGAATTGATATAGGCGGGTGTCTGTTTCATGAGAATCTCCTGGTGTGGGGGTCCGGCCGCTTCGCAGCCAGACGTTAGACTCGAACTTTGGTATGTGTGATGCCCCCATCTTAGTTTTGCGGTGAATCAGGAGTGTGTCAGGTTTGGGTCAGTTAATGGGCAGTTTAGCAGTCCCTTTTAAAGAAGGGGGGGGTATGGGGGCGTCGAGCGCGCTCGACGCCCCCATACCCCAATTTATTGAGAAGGTATGCTTGACAGACGATGGTGCCCGCGCTCATTCACTTTTTGTTTTGACGAATTCTTCCCCGGCCAATTGAGCAGCAAGCGTGAGGGCTTCGTCGTAGTGATGCTGGTTGATCAATACAAATTTCAGAGCGATTTTGCGGATAAAACGCGGAATTGGCATGTGCGCTTTGAGCATATCATGGACGCGTGTTCTGCCGTTGGGCAGGGCTTCAAAGTAAATTGTTTCTGAGAATGCATGCTTGCCCTTCTCGAACGAATGCGCGGTGTAATATTCGAATGGATGCCAATCCACGATCACTTCGGTGCTGACGGATTCCCCATGCGCGCAGTGATTGTTTGAACCAACTCCTGATCGCCCCTTTGGGCGGTCGCCAGCGGACCATGTCACATGCCCGCCGTTCCAGAGGTTGCGCTTGTCTGGGTTGTGGATCCATTCCCAGGTCACGGAAGGAGGCGTGGAAAAATCCGTTCGGAGCACAAGGTCGGCATCCTTTTCTTCCAGTGCGATGCGGCGCGCTTCGGTGATCTCTTTGTAGCGCTTGTGCAGGTCGACGTTGGAGGTTTTGACCTCGCCAAGATGTTCATACTCTTCCATTTGGGTGTAAGCATCTGGAAAATCCAACCTGATGTGATTCCGACATTGTTCTGTAAGTAACATATATGCCCGCCAGCCTGTCGATTCTGTGACGTGGTTCTTGGTGAGGCGGTGGATCAGGTTCACATCCGACCCGACGAGTTCCCGGGTGTTGGCGATCGTTTGGAAGACATAATTACCGAAGTGCAGGAAGAATTTCAGGTCGAGGGTTGGGATGTTGCGGCAGGCGTTGCAGGTGCAGGTTGTGGCGCGCTTCATGGAAAGCTGTTTGTCGCGGAACGCAACATACATCGATTCGACAAAGTCGATCAACGTCTCACTGCGGGCAAATACTTCGCCGGGGGCATAGGCAAAGACAGCATCGCCTTCGAGTTTCGAAATGGTCATTGCCGGTTGGAAGCGCTTGACCAATAACTCGAGCAATTCGGAAAGAATCTCATGCGAATGTTCGAGTTCCGTTTTGGCGACGAAGGATGTGTAGCCGGAGATGTCGGCAATGACAAGATAACCATGCTGGGTAGTTGTTGACATTTTCAGATACCTTTGGTCTGATTATACTGCCCCTGTGTCAAATGTCTATTGTCAGTAGTATGCGTTATTGAGGTTGATTTGGAAGCCATACTAAAAAGATGAAGCAGGCAGTAAAAACCGAAATACCGCGCCGCCTTCGCTTTTATTTTCCGCGCTGATGTTTCCGCGCTGCGATTCGATCAATGCTTTGGCAATTGCCAGTCCCAATCCCGCGCCGCCGGTTTGACGGTTGCGCGATGAGTCGGCACGGTAGAAACGTTCAAAGATGAAGGGCAGGTGTTTTTCGGGGATTCCCGTTCCATTATCGGTTATCGAACACTGAATTTCATTTTCCTTTTCAACAACTTCAACCGTGATCGTCGAATCCTGCGGGCTGTGTCGGATGGCGTTGTCGAGAAGGTTGTCCAATACCTGCGCGACTCGGTCTGGGTCGCCCAAAGCATACGTCTCTGGAATTTTCAATTCGAATTTTACATGCCCTCGATCTGCAATTGCGCCAAAGTGTTCACAGCGGAGTCGCGCCAGTTCGCCGAGGTCAAAGGGTTGGATGTGCATGTTTAATGCGCCTGCGTCTGCGCGGGTGAGAACCAATAGATCATTGACCAATCGAATGAGACGTTCTGTTTCTTTCTGCATGGATGTGAGTAACGGCCCGCGCCCGGCGACGTCGTCCAATGCGCCGTCTTCCAGCGTTTCAATCGTTCCCTTTATGACCGTGAGCGGGGTGCGCAATTCGTGGGCCACGTCGGCGACGAAAGCGGTTTTCGCCTGGTTCGACTGGCGCAGGCTGTGGGTCATGGCGTTGAAGTCGTTGCCGAGGCTGTCCAGTTCTTTGACTTTGCTTTGGATTGCCACCTGTCGATTCAAGTCCCCGGCGCTGACGGCTTCTGCGGCGCGGGCAACCTCTTCGATGGGTTTGGATATCTGGCGTGAAAGTATATTTCCGACAATCAACGCCAGCAGGGTTGCAATGACGATTGCGCCGATGATTTGCAATACAAGAGATGATGGGAGACCTCCGCCTGGAAGGGGAGTGGCAAGATACACCAGGCCGGTCACTGCGCCGTCTGTATCAAAGATGGGCGCGGCGGCGTATAAGACGCGTTTGTTCTGCGCCGTTGCCACGCGGCGGATTGCGGTATCGGCGTCACCGGCCAAGGCGTGAGAAATCTCCGGGCGGGCAAGCAGGTCCTCGGTCAGGATGGATGCGTTGTTTTCGACGAGAGGCGCTTGCAGTGGAGACATCCCGTTTAAGTCCGGCAATCCGATCACGACCCCGCCTTCATCGCTTAAGATTCGCGTGTGAATGCCCGGCAGTGTGTTTGTCGATTGTGAATAAGGCTGGGCGGGATTTTCAGGAAGCGGCTGGCCTTGCAAAGTGGCGGCGATCAATTGCGCCTGCGCCAAAAGATTCTCGCGCTGGGTTTGCAGGTAAAGCGACTCAACCGAACGCCATGCAAGCGCGAAGGCCAGTCCCAAGCCGAGCAACAAGACGGTGATGGCGCTGGTGAATAAACGGGTGCGGATGGATACGGACATTATTAACTCAACTTTGCGCAGGGATGCGTCGCACCATATTGAAGTAGACGAGTCTTCCGAGTAGATTCGGTCAATTTATTGGACACTTTGACCCGTTTGGTGCGACGCATATCATCTCGCATGAGAGCGGTGTACCATCAGTAATTAATTGACTCGATACCCGATGCCGCGCACAGATTCAATGCAATCGGCTTCGGGAGAGGCTTCGCGAAGTTTGGCGCGCAGGCGTTTGATGGCGCTATCCACGGCGCGGGTGTCGCCGACGAAATCATAACCCCATGCCTGTTCGAGCAGACGTTCGCGGGTGAGGACGCGTTTTGCGTTTGTAAGAAGAAGATGCAGGATGTCGAATTCGAGACGGGTAAGCGCGAGAATATTTTCGTTGACGGTGACGATGCGGCTTTCGACGTTCAATTGCAATCCGCCGTTGCCATGCAAAATGGTGGACGGCTCATCATTCGACTCGCCGGGCTGGGCGCGGCGTAATACGGCTTTGATCCGCGCCAACAGTTCGCGCACGCTAAACGGCTTGCTGACGTAGTCATCCGCGCCGAGTTCGAGTCCCACTACGCGATCGATCTCTTCGCCCCGCGCCGTAAGCATGATGATCGGCACCGCGCTGGTCTTGCGCAACTCGCGGCAGACATCGAGACCGTCGATCTCGGGAATCATCAGGTCGAGCAGAATCAGGTCAGGCTGGGATTGATTCGCAATACGCAAGGCTTCGTTCCCGTCGGAGGCGAGCAGGGTTTCGTAGCCTGCTTTGTGCAAGTTGTACGCAAGCAAATCGGTTACGGCGGGCTCGTCGTCGACGACAAGAATTTTTGGAGACATTGCCCGAAGGATAGCATAAATTTGTGGCAGGATGGTGTCAGAATGAAAACAGGTTTCGCTATTTTTGTCAGCGAAACCTGTTGATTGCAAATCTTAACGCAAAGTCGCAAAGACGCGAAGCTGCCAAGTTTTATTTTCCTTTGCGACTTCGCGTCTCCCTGTCACCGCCCGCCAGGGCAGGTGCCGCGTTAAAAATGTTTATGACGATATACTACTTTACAAGTCTCCACGCTGTCGGTAAAGCGAGGGAGGCGGCGAGTAATTTGATCGCATCGCCGATGAGGAACGGAACCATGCCGAGTGTGATGGCTTTGCTGAAACTTCCCAGCACCACAGACAGCCATGTCACTCCACAGGCGTAGATGACGGTTGTACCGACCAAAAACGGAATAAACGACGTGCGCGCACTTCGTTCCAATCCGCGCTCTGCCAGCAAGCCGATGACATACGCCGCGACGATGAAGCCGATCAGGTATCCGCCTGTTGCGCCGGTGACGATGGTGAGTCCATGCGCGCCGCCTGCGAAGAAGGGCAGGCCGATCATTCCTTCGGTAAGATACAACGCCAATGATGCCGCGCCGCGTTTCGATCCCAATGCCGCGCCAACGAGCAGCACGCCAAAGGTCTGACCTGTGATCGGCACCGGCGTAAACGGTAACGGAATCTCCACCTGGGCCAGCGCGGCGACGAACAACGAGCCGAGGACGATCAAGGTCAAGTCGCGCAACCAGCTTGCGGCGCGGGGAAAGAAGCGGGTGGAGATGGTTGGGGCAAGTGTTGTCATGTTTAAGGTTTCCTTTGTATTATTCCATGAATCGTCCCGCAGGTTTGACCAGAGGGTAAATCGTTTCGAGAAAACCTGCGGGACGCTAAATCATTCTTCGTCCATGTAAAAGCGCAGGCGATTTAAGTTTGCCCATTCCGTTGTTTCATCTTCGTATTCCACCTGCGCACGGTCTCCGTCCACATCGGTCACGGTGACGTTGTAATACATCCCGTCCTGTGCCGACTTGCACTCGACCTCCTCGCCCATCTCCGCGACATAGTCGTCGAGAGAGTCGGGGTCTGTCCATTCCTCTTCGCCGCTGTCAAAACGGATGTATACATCCCCGCCTTCTATCTTCAATACGGTGGCTGGGTAGAAATATTCATCCTCGTCCCAAAATGCAAAAGCGCGGTCGCCTTCGTTCCAGTAATCCATGAGTGATGTCCTTTCGAGTATTTGTTGGTCACATTGTACCTTCCCTTGAATCAGAATTCCAGAAAATCATGTACAATCAAGGCGCGGCGATGATCCCTTTTTTCAGTTACGCAACAGAACTCTCAGCGGGCAATTCCCCGTCCGATGCGGAGAATTATTTCCGTTTCTCGAAGAAGACCGGCCTGCTGGAGCAGCAATACAGCCCGGAAGAAACGGCCGTTCGTATTTTTGCAAATGGGACACCCTGCGCCGCATACATGCTGAAGGATGGGATGACAAAACCTGTCCCGCTGGCTGAATTGGAAGAGCCTGCCGGGATTTCCGCCGTTGAATTGCCGCATATTGCCGGGCGGCTGGCATGGCTCGCGCTGGAATCGCAATCGGAAAAACGATCGACAATTCAGAATGCAGACGCCTGGGTCGCGCAAACCGACGCGTGGAAACACAATCGCTGGAACGGCATGGTCGAAGTTGTGACAAAAGACGCGCGCGGTCTTGCGTTTTTCTGGCAGGGCGAGTTTCAAAAGACCGATGTCATCTTTTCCACCCCGCAGGGATTTACTCATGATTTTCCGCGCATGGAAAACGGGTTTGCATGGGAAATTCTCCTGTATCCTTTTAATTCAACCACGCACGCCGGCCAATGTGCCGTATTGCGTCACGGCATGATGCGCTGGAGTCAACAGGTTTTCGCTCACTATCGTGATATTGTCGGCGTTAAATTACTGCGTATGATGAGCCGCGATCTAAGCCGCCAGATCGAACCCTGGGACTGGAACATCGCGCTCGATGAAACCGGCATGATCGACAGTCACTTTTTTCCCTACCTCAATGAAGCCGCGCAGGCGTATCGCGCCATTTTTATGTCGATGGGATCGTTGATGAATGTTGTGCTTGGAAGCAACCTGACCCAGATGCTGTTAAACGATACGTTCGAGTCTGCCCATCCCGACGAACGTTCGATTCTAGAATCCCAGCGGTTGATTCCCGCCGCATTTACGGAGTGAATTTTATGGCAAACAATTCAAAAAACGCGCTCCCCGTCCATCCCCCAAAAAAAATCCTGCTGGCAGGCACGGCAACAAGCATCGCCCTTCTTGCCTTGATTCTCTGGACGTACTTTTCCGAGCCGTTTTCTGAAATCCTCCCGCCGTTCTGGAGCGCCTACATCCCCTACTTTCTGATCCTGATTCCCGCCCTCGGCGCGGCAATTGCCGGCATGTTGGTTTTACGTCAGTTCAGCAGGGACGAGCGTCCATATGCGGTCTGGCAGGCCTTTGCCATTGGCTTGTGGTGCTGGGCCGCGGGCGAAGTCAGCGGGTTGATCGACGGCGCGATGTACTGGGACTCGGAATATCCCGAATTCACACTGACAGACGCATTCTGGCTTGTTGGATATTTCCTGTTCGGGCTTTCGCTTTATTATCAAGTGAGGCTGGTATATGGCACGCAACACAAAACGCGCCGTCGTTTTTACCTTGCGATCTTTGCGCTGGCGTTATTGGTTGCCGCCGGGTTCACACAACTCGCCGAAAACGCCGGGCTTGGCGGGGGAGCGTCCTGGCTTGCGTTGTTCGTCGCCGTGTTGTATCCCGTTCTGGATGTGGCCGAAGGCGGCACGGCAATCTGGCTTTCCTTTCTTTTTGGGCGCGGATTATGGGTGCGTCCCTGGTGGGGGCTGATCCTGTTTGCGATCGCAGACAGCATCGACACTTTTTATTGGATGGGCGGATATGACCTGATTCCATCATTTGCTCAAACGATTTTCGACTATCTCTCCATAACCGTTTACCCCGCAAGTTACATGGTTGCCTTTCTTGCGTTGCTTTCCAATTATTTTATCCTGCGTTACGGCGAGCGCAGCGGATTATTGCATTCGTCCAAATAAATACCGTGTCGCACATTCTGCTTCTTTTATCGCTTGTCCTTTTTTTGCAATCGACAGACGTTGTTATTACCTACCCCCAACCCGGCGACATCCTGCGTGGACAAGTCGAAGTCACAGGCGGGATGGACGTCCCGGGCTTTGTCTCTGCTGAATTAACCTTTTCCTTCGCATCCGACTCCGCCGACAATGGGTTCGTCATCCAAACCTTTTCCCAGCCTGTGCCTGATTCCGTCATTGCCGTCTGGGATACCACTCTCATCACCGATGGCGCCTACGCCCTGCGCCTGCGCGTCTTCCTTCAAGATGGCTCGATTCAAGAAGCAGTTGTTTCAAACCTGACAATTCAAAACGACGAACCGACTCCGACCGCCACTCTGGCCGTCACTTCCACCCCTGAAATTTTTAATACTGCTTCGCCTCCCACCCTTACGCCGCGGCCTGTCCCGACCCTGCAAACATTTCCATCCCCCACGCCTTTACCCGCCAATCCCGCCACCGTAACATCCTCCTCGATTTACGCAACGTTCGCCCGCGGTGCGCTGATCGTATCCGCTTTATTCATCATTTTCTCTTTCATCCTCCGCCTTCGCAAATCCTGACGCCCCACACCTGAAACTTGACACCTGGAACCTGATACGTGACCCCCGAATCCACCTACCTCCTTATCGGCCTCGGCAACCCCGGCCGCGAATACAAAGATACCCGCCATAACATCGGCTTCATGCTCGTCGATCGTCTTGCCGTCCGCCTCGATGCTCGCGGTATGAAATTACAATCCAAAGCGGTTGTCATGTCCACAATGTACGAAGAACGCCGAATCATCCTCGCAAAGCCGCAAACCTACATGAACCTCTCCGGTCAATCGGCGCAGGGACTGTTGCACTTCTACAAGATTCCCATTGAAAATTTGCTTGTCGCACACGATGACCTCGACCTGCCCTTCGGCACGATCCGCATTCGTCCCGGTGGCGGTCCCGGCGGACAGCGCGGCATGGCGTCCACTATCGAGAAACTTGGTACAAAAGACTTCCTGCGCCTGCGTTTGGGGATTGGCCGTCCGCCGGGCAGAATGGACCCGAAGGATTACGTCCTGCAAATGTTCTCGAAAGACGATATAAAATTCCTGCCCGAAATCCTCGATCGCGCCGCCGACGCCGCGCTCGAATTTGTCCTGCGCGGATTGAATGCCGCCATGAACAAGTTCAATGGCGACGCGCAGAAGGTATGATGTTTTCCGCCTTCCGTCCCTGCATCATCTGAAAATGCCCGGGGCGCGCCATTCGTATAACGTTTCCAATCTATTGTTCAAAAACATATCGCGTGTGGCGGCGCGTTGAATTTTTCCGCTGGTGGTTTTGGGAATCGTCGAAGGCATGATCAATACAATGGCCTGGACTCTCAGCCCGTGATTCTTCGCAACCGCCATGCGGACAGTGTTGGCTATGCCTTCAAAGTCGTCGCTCTTGCGGTATTCGCGTTTTACTTCCTGAACAACAACAAGATGATCCACCTGACCATCCTCCACAGCAAAAGCGGCCCCAAAACCAGCTTGCATGGCGGGGTGACATTTCTCGATGGTCAATTCGATATCCTGTGGATAAAATTACGTCCCTGCAGGATGACCAAATCCTTGATGCGGCCTGTGATGTGCAACTGGCCGTTGTATACAAACCCCAGATCGCCTGTGCGTAAATAAGGTCCTGCATTCGAGGGGAGCAAATATGCGTTAAACGCTGCTTCGGTTTCCTCGGGGCGTTCCCAATATCCGCGCGCGTTGTTGTTGCCTTTCACCCAAATCTCCCCCACCTCATCCCCGGCACATAGTTCCCTGGTCTGCGGATTCACGATTCGGATGTCTGCGCCGTTCGCGCTCCACCCGCAGCCGACGCTGATATATCCCTTCGGGTCGCCCTCTGTCAGAAAAACCAACTTATGTTTTGCAAGCGCATCAGGGTCAAGCGTGCAGTACGACAATTTATCTTCATATGCCCTGCCACTGACTTTCACAGTCGCTTCTGCCAGACCGTAAGCCGGGGCAAAGGTTTCAGGATTAAAACCATATGGTTTGAATGTTTCACTGAACTTCTGCATTGTTTCGAGCCGCACGGGTTCCGCCGCATTGCCCAGATACCTCAATAGGTGAAGGTCAAGGGTTGCCCTTTCTTCATCCGAAATCTTTTGAACACAAAGATCATAGGCAAAGTTAGGGGCGATCGTGTGGCTGACTTGATATTTCGAAACAGCCCGCAGCCACCGATAAGGTTTCTCCAGAAAGGATATCGGCGCCATGAAATAACAAGGACGGCTTTTATACAACGGCACAAGCAGGCAGGAGATCAACCCGAGGTCATGAAAGATCGGAAGCCAGGATGCCACAATGCCCTGATCATCGAGCCCTGCGCCAACCTGTAAATCACGGACGGTTTCGATCAAGCTGAAATGCGTGATCATCGCGCCTTTCGGCGTGCTGGTGGAACCCGACGTGTATTGCAGGAAGGCAAGGTCTTCGGGCTTGTTATCGTATGGATTCCATTCAGATTCCACGCCTGCTTCGATCTGCTCATTGACCACCCATTTCAGATCATGAAATTCGGGATATTCAACGAATAAGGCCTTGAGCTTGTCAAATAATTCCATTTGTGTGCAGGCGACCACAGCATGGGCATCCGCAAGCATGGCGCGAAAGCGGGGAGTGGCGCGCTTCAAGTGCGGCACAATTGTAGGGACGGCCACCACGCCTGCATATAAACACCCGAAAAAGGCGACGATGAATTCAAGTCCCGACGGGTAGAGGAGAAGCGCGCGGTCGCCGGGTTGAGTCGTCTTCTGCAACGTGGCGGCAAAGGCCCGTGACTGGCGATCCAGCTCACGGTATGTAATGACCGCTTCGTGATCCTCCCCATCGATCAGGTACACCAGAGCAATATCATCCCCCTTCTTCTCGGCATGATATTGGATTACTTCCACCAAATCCTTTGCTTCGGAAACATCTCGAATCATCCCATCTTCTCCATGATCTTGGCGGCCATCGCGTCGATGGTGTTCATCTGGTCGACGGTCAATTCGGGGTCGGGCACGTAGACCTTGAATTCGATCTCGGCAAAGACGCCGATCTGCGCAAGGGAAAATGAATCGATCAACCCGCTGGTGATGAGAGGTTCGTCATATTTGAGCGGATATTCGGGATCGTTCATGATCTCGGCGATGATAAAGGTTTTCAATTTTGATTTGACTTCGTTTATATCCATGTTAGAACTCCTGATAGATGAAAGGCGCAACGGCCTGCTGACGGGTGGAAAGGAAAAGGATCAAAATCCCGATCGACAGCAGGATGACCTGCGCGCGTTTTGATAACCGCAGCAAACCCAACTCATCCTTTTGCGGCAGTTGCATCACGTCAATGAAAAAGGATAGGGCGATCATAAAAAGCGGTTTGATGATGTGATGAATTGATAATGTTTGAATCGCTCCGAAATGAACAAGACCTTTCCAAAACGCGAGAGATTGGACAAAGTCCAGTTTGAAGGGAACGCTGATCAAGATCATCACAAGAAGTGTAATCGAAATATTGATGAATTTTTTCCAACCCGTCGACTGGACGGGCGTGGGCTTTTGCCAGAGTTTCCGCACACGTTCATACCCTTGAAGCAAACCATTGAGCGCGCCCCACAAGATAAAATGCCATGCCGCCCCATGCCAAATCCCGCTGACGATCATCGTCACTAGCGGGGGGATGACCAGATTCGGCCAATACCGTCCGCTGGGGTTTCTCCGCAACATGGCGCGGCTGACAGGCAAATACACATAATCGCGCAGCCAGTTGGATAAAGACATATGCCAGCGATTCCAGAAGTCGATGTAACTCGTTGAGAAGAATGGCTGTTCAAAGTTTGGCGAGAGTTGAACGCCGAACAATCCGCTCACGCCCCTCGCAATGCTTGTATAGCCAGCAAAATCATTGTAGATGACAAAAGCAAAGGTCAGCCACCAGAAGAGCAGGTCGGGCATGGAATATTTATGCGGCGCGGCAAAAACACCCAGGGGAATCATTTGGGCGATGGTCTCCGCAATGACCAGTTTGCGGGTAAGGCCGATAAATATCCTGATAAAACTTTCGACCACCTGCTC
>JACPVD010000318.1 GCA_016191895.1 Chloroflexota bacterium
AAAGCGGGGAACAACAGCACGTCTCGGATGGAATGTTTGTTCGTCAGCAACATAGCCAGGCGATCCACACCCATGCCGAAACCGCCGTTGGGCGGCATGCCATAACGCATGGCGCGAAGATAGTCTTCATCCATGGGATGTTTTTCCTCTTCGTCGTCGGTGTAGTCGCGTCCCATTTCGATGAAACGCTGCTCTTGATCCAGCGGATCGTTCAATTCGGTGAAGGCATTGCAAATCTCGAAGCCTGCGGCATAGCCTTCGAACCGCTCCACTGTCAACGCATCACCGGGAATGGATTTTGCCAGCGGAGAAATATCGCGCGGGTAGTTATACAGGAACGTCGGCTGGATGAGCGTGGGTTCGAGAAATTCACCGAGCAGGAAGTCAATCATCTTGCCGCGAGCTGATTTTGGATCGGGCGTCTTGTTCGGATGTTTGGCTTTGATGGCATTGAACAAGTCGCCGGCGGTCTTGTGCGCGGCAATGTCGATTCCGCTGGTTTCCAGAATACCCTGCCGCATCTCCACGCGTTTCCAGGGCGGTTTGAAATCCAACTCATGCCCGCCGTATTTGATCTTCGTCGAGCCGGTCACTTGTTCGGCGGCGTACGAGACCATCTGCTCGGTCAATTCCATCACCTGCAAATAGTCGGCGTAGGCCCAGTAGAATTCAAGTTGCGTAAATTCAGGATTGTGCTTGAACGAAACGCCTTCATTGCGAAAGTCGCGCCCGATCTCGTAGACGCGCTCTAAATTGCCCACAAGCAATCGTTTGAGATACAACTCGAACGAGATGCGCAAATACATATCCTGATCGAGTTCGTTATGATGGGTCATAAACGGACGCGCCGCCGCGCCGCCATATAATGGTTGCAGGATCGGCGTTTCGACCTCAAGGAAGCCATGGTCGTCGAGAAACGTCCGCAGGGATTTGATCAATGTAGCGCGTTTGCGGAACGTCTCACGGACATCAGGATTCACGGCAAGATCGGCGTAACGTTGGCGGGCGCGTATCTCCGGCGATTCGAGCGCGGCATAACGAATGACCGAGCCGTCCTCCTGAGTCACGTCCTTGTCGGCGGGGAGGGGAGTCACCGATTTGGCGAGCAGGATAAAGTCATGGACGTGAAGCGTAATCTCGCCGGTCTTCGTGCGGAACATAAGACCTGTGGCTTGAATAAAATCGCCGAGGTCGAACATGCGGTTGAAAAGTTCCACGCGTTCCCTGCCCAATTCGTTTGCGCGAAAGAACAATTGAATCTTGCCGCCGGCGTCTTCGATATGCGCGAACGACACCTTGCCCATGGCGCGGCTGGCGCGGATTCGTCCGGCCAGAGTGGCCTTGACCTCCGCCCCATCCTTTTCCGCAGACTCGAATGCGGCGATGGCCTGGGCGCTGGTATGAGTCCGTTGGGCGCGGGTGGGATATGGATCGATCCCCTCGGCGCGGAGTTCTTCGATTTTCTGCAAACGAATTTTTTCAAGCGAGGAATATTCTGCCATGACGATGGTACCTTTTATAAGAAATCGGAGAGACAGAGTCGCAAAGTTCTACTTTGCAACCTGCGCTGGCGGAAGTAGAACTTCCGCACTCCGTTGCATAAAAAAACCCCGCGACATGGGCGCGGGGCAAGAGCGGTCGCGCCGTGAGTTTAGCCAACCTTGATGATCTTCACATTGTAGGTGCCACCGGGGGTTTCCACGCGCACCACGTCGCCGAGTTTGTGCCCCAGGATGGATTTGCCGATGGGCGACTCGTTCGAAATCTTGCCTTCGCGCGGGTTGGCCTCCGCCGCGCCGACGATTGTAAAGGTTTCGGCCTCGAAATTGCCTTCCTTGATGGTCACCTTCGAACCGACATGAATCGCGTCGTGTTTCCTTGTCTTGCCGTTATCTTCGATGATGCTTGCGGTGGCGAGAAGAATATCCAGTTCCTGAATTCGGCCTTCCACAAAAGCCTGCTCGTTCTTGGCGGCTTCGTATTCGGCATTCTCGATCAGTTCCCCGCCATCCATGGCCTCGTGCAGACGGAGGGCCACTTCCTGTCGTTTGACGGTGCGCAAATGCTCGAGCTCATCTTGAAGTTTTTGAAAGCCCTCTTTGGTAAGGAAATTGCTTGGCATAATGATTTCCTGCTAAATAGAATTTTGCACCCCTAAACCTAGAGATGCAAGTGATAAAAAACTTCCGGGGATTTGCCGGAAAGTCGCCATTACTATATCATGATTCAAAACGGGTTACAATACCCAAAAGTAGCGTTTAATTTGTCTATTCATTCAATATCTTTTCAAAAAAAGAGGAGAGGTGGGGAGGTTTGAGCGCGCGAAGCACACTCAAAACTCCCCACACCCCGATTTATTGAGAGGTTGCCATTCAATCAATCGAGTAGAGGCAAATTCCATTGTTTTCAGACCAATACTGGCGGATTTTTTCCCGCATCGCTTCGGGAGTCTCGAACAGCATCGACATCTGGGACGTATAAGCCGCAATCGCATCCTGCCACGACGTCAGGCCTGTTTCTGAGACCGTATGGGCTGTTTTCTTCATCCCGGCCGTTTTCGGCTCCAGTTCCTGCGGAAAGTTGAAGAGATAGGGAATATCCACATCGTAAAGGAGCGGTTTCCCGAGCAGTTCCACCGCCTGACGCACGAGGACATGGTCAAGGTGAGAACCAAGCGCAAATTGGCAGACCAGTTTATCGTCCGGTTGGAGGCGGGCGGAAATCGATTCCGCAATTCGCGCCGCCAAATCCCCATCGTCTTCATGCGGAGGAACGAACACATCGGAATACAGCCAGTCGCCGTTTTTGCCGCGCCGGTAAATGCAATCCAGGTAGTCGAAATGAACAGCCTTCGCGCCGAGGATGCCAGAGGCATTCACGTCTTCCTCACGACGGGCAGTCACCACCTCAGCCGCAGCGGAAATTCCCCATTGCTGATGAAGGAGCTGGGCAAAGGGCGAGAGTTCGTCTTCAGGCGGGAAGCCACACATGAACGTCCAAATTTCAACATCCATGCCCGCCCGGGCCTGCTCATAGATCAAACCGCCGGCGGAAAGCACGGCATCGTCCAAATGAGGAGAGATGTATACCCAGCGCATGAAGTCAGTTTTACCACAAAACCGCAATGGAATTTCAATGAATTGTCATGTAAAATTTGTCCAGGTAATCCCGGTAATTGACCACCAAACGAGAGGCGCTATGCAGGAAAGACGCAAGGAACTCCGAAAGAATTTGATGGCATATACACAGGTCTTCAACCTGCATGGCGGGCTGTTGCTCGGCTATCTCGGCGACTTGAATCTGCGCGGGGCAATGGTTATCGGCGAAAAACCCCTGTCGGAAAACGTGGATCTGACCCTCGCTATTGAACTGCCTGAACTCCCAAATATCACAGCGGCGCGCATCATCGTGCCGGCGCGCGTAGCCTGGTGCCAGACGGATATCAGCCCGGAGTTTTTTAATATCGGGTTTGAATTCAAGGAAGTGGGGGAGAAACAACAAACGGCAATCAAGGCCATCATGGAAAATTACGAATTTCGGCGCGAGATGCCCAATTACACGATCCGGCCCCCGGCAGAAACGTAGCGGCAACGGATAGGGGTCGACGGGGAATATGTTAGACTTTGGACATGCCAAAGGCAAAATTGGTTTTCTTTATCTCCCCAAAACGTATTGAAATTCGAAAAACAGACATCCCCCTCTATGAGGTGATCGTTGAATCCATCCGCCCTACGATCAGCGCAGGGACGGAAATGTTTGTCTGTCAATGAAACGGCGGGGCAAAGTCCGCGCATTCCTGAATGACTTCATCCGCATACATCGCGCAAGCGGATGAACGACAAAGGCAACATGAAACGACTCATCGGCATTCTCCTCATCTCCATCTCCGCCGCGTCATTTGGGACTCTCGCCATCTTTGGGCGATATGCCTATCAGGACGGAATGGACACCTTCACCGCGCTGTTCCTGCGCTTCGGCATCTCCGCATCCTTCATGACCGTTATCCTGATCCTGCGCAAGGAGCCTTTCCCGCGCGGACGGATTCTCGCCCAACTCATCGGCATGGGCGCGTTGGGATATGTCGGGCAGTCGTTCCTGTACATGTCCGCGATCAAGTATGCGTCGGCGGGGCTGGTCGCCCTGCTTTTGTATCTCTATCCGATGTTTGTGTTTATCCTTTCAGTATTTGTGTTGCGCGAAAAAGCGGATGCCGTAAAAATCACGGCGTTGATTCTCGCCCTTGCCGGTTCCGCGCTCACCGTCGACCCAAACGGCGGACAGCTTATCGGCGCGATGATGGCAATTGCCGCCGCGCTGATCTACTCCATTTACATTATTGTCGGCGCAAACGTGATGACACACGTCTCCCCCATTCAATCGTCGACAGTGATATTCGCTTCCGCGGGAATCGTCTACGGTGCGTTGACTTTTGTCAACGGCGCGCATTTCCCCGCAAGCAACTCGGGCTGATTTGCCATCCTCGGAATGATCGTTCTCTCCACAATCATTCCTGTAACGACATTTCTGGCTGGCCTGGAACGAATCGGCCCCACGAACGCAGCGATGTTATCCACGCTCGAGCCTGTTGTCACCGTCCTGCTCGCGGCATGGCTGTTCCAGGAAAAACTCGGGTTGGTTGTCCTGCTCGGCGGCGGGTTGATTCTTGCCGCCGTGATTCTGTTGACCCGAAGCGAATTAACAAAAAATGCGCAAAGATAAAACCCTGCTCATTTTTTGCAATATTGACCACAAGCTATTTTCAATCAATGCGTTTTTAACGCAAGGTCGCTAAGCCACCAAGTTTTTATGTTTTTTCTTTGCGCCTCCGCGTCTTTGCGTTAAATTGTTAGAAAATCCTGCGCGAAAATTTATATCTTCCCCGCCACATAATCCAACACATCGATCTTTGTCAAAATGCCCACCGGTTTGCTCTGATCCACAACGATCAGGGCATAGCCTGCTGTCAATGACGGCATGGCATCCTCCAGCGGAGTCTCGGGCGGGAAGACCGCGCCCGCGTTCTGCACAAGCGAATCGATTTTTTCATCATGGTTGTGATCATGCTTTTCGAGCATGTGATTCAACAAATCCACTTCTTCGATGAGGCCAACCAGCGTCCCGTCTCCTCCGATGACCGGCATTTGTGAAACGGCATTTTGGTGCATCACCGAAACCACCTTGCGGATAGAGTCGCCCAGGGCGGCGGTGTGAAGTGTCTTATTCGGCTTGGCAAGCAATAGGTCGCCGAGAGCCGTTTCGCCGAATTCCATCGAAAGGAATCCAAACTCGCGCATCCATTTGTCGTCATAGAATTTCGAAAGATAGCGCGAACCCGAGTCAGGGAGAATGACAACGGGCAAACGTCCCGCAGTAAGTTTGCGGCAATATTTGATCGCGCCCGCAATGGCTGAGCCCGACGAACCTCCCGCAAAAATTCCCTCCTGCCGAACCAGTTGACGCGCCCACAAAAACGACTCGCGATCACCCGCGCGTTCGATGGCATCCACATAATT
>JACPVD010000355.1 GCA_016191895.1 Chloroflexota bacterium
GACAGTGGGTGTGTAGGTGGGCAGGGGCGTCTGAGTCGGGGTGAACGTGAACGTGGGGAACGAAGTAAAGGTCGGCGGGTTGTTTGGATCGGGCGTATTGGTCAGAACCGGGACGTACGTGTTTGTGGGTGTGTTCGGAATTCCCGGGGTAAATGTAAACGTTGCGACGGGTGAAGGGGTGGCGGTTTCCGCGGCGAATCCGGTGGGCAGGGCCGAACCGACGATGGGAATGGAGATCAGGAACGAACGCGCGCTCGCTGAAACAATCCGCATTGGTTTGATCGGGATCAGGGAAATGATCGGCTCGTACGTAGCCGAGACTTGAACAATGATGCGGTCGCCGTTGCGGATGACGTCGTGTTCGACCGGGCAACTATCGGACGATGGGTCGGGGTCGATACCGGTAATGGGGATTTGATTTCCATCCGGGTACAGGCCGCGGTCATAGGTGATGTTGATATCATCGAAGATGATGATGAACGCGGATCCGTTTGCCGCCGCGCGGATTCCGTCGCAATCCTGGTAATAGGCGATGTTGTTTACCTCTCCCGCCCCGGAACCGTATCGTGCTGCCTGGCGAGACGCGTTTGCAACCGATGAGAAAATGAAAATCAACCGTCCAACCTCGATGATTCCATACAGGAGCAGGAGCAAGACCGGCAGGGCGAGCATGAACTCGACCATGGCCTGGGCGCGATCGGTTTTTCTGTGTTTGAGGAATGTGATTTTCATAATCATCCCGGTATCAACATGGCGACGAATCGCGGAAAATACATGATCAGGAACGCGCTGGTGATGAAATAAGGGCCGTAGGGAATGAACATCATCAGGGCGTTTTGCTTGTAGCCGCTGCGAACCACGACCCACAAAACGACGAAAACGCTCACGATTCCGCCGAGCAGGATGCCCATCAGCAGGCCGAACCAGATGAAAGGCCAGCCCAAAATAAAACCGAGAATGGTCGCCAGGATCACGTCTCCCGCGCCGAGGGCTTCCTCGTCGTCGGGTTCATGGCCCAAGGCGGCGAGTCGCCGGTTGCGCAGTTTTGAAAAAAGGACACCGAAGTAATAAACCGCCAGCATGATCGCCAGCCCGGCGAACCCACCCAAAAGGGTAGACTCTACGCCATGAGAAACAGAGCCAGCCAACAGTCCAAACAAAGCCCCGAAGACGCTCGTCGGATGAAGGATCAGGCGGTGTTCAAGATCGATCACAAAGACGACACCAAAATAAACGATCAAGATCAGCCCGAGAGCGTATCCAAGTTTCGCCGGGGGATTAATTCCAATATAAACGCTTGCGGCAAGAATCAACGCCTGAACGATCCACGCGCGCACATTGCGAGAGTGGCCGTTGGAACAGCGTCGAAAAAGAAGATAATCATTCCATTTAAAAGCCGTGCCGCATTGAAGGCAGACCGGCTCGCTGAAACGGCGGGTCAACGGGAGGACATCGCCGAGATAATTAACGAGCCAGCCCGCAAGTATTCCGAAAATGACCGATATGATCAAAGTGATTATCATCGAATTCATTATAATTCCAATTGTTAATGCGATGTAAAGTTGATTCCGATGTAAGCGAATTGTAATCTTTTTTGCGGATTTTAAAAAACTGCCTTACAATCCTGAAAGAGTTATTGGATTCAATACTGGATTGCGGACTTCAGTCCGCTTTTGCCAGGCAGATCGCAGACTAAAGTCTGCGCTCCGTGATTCAATTCCAGAGGAGATAATCAATGGAAGAATTTGTAATCGAAGGCGGGCATCCCCTGCGCGGCGAGGTGACGCCTTCCGGAAATAAAAATGCGGCGCTGCCTTTGCTGGCCGCCTGTTTGTTGACCGAGGAGCCGGTGATCCTGCGCAATGTGCCGCAGATTCGGGATGTGCAGATAATGCGAAACCTGATCGAAAGCCTCGGCGCGGTTGTGGAGGAACTGGACTCGAACGCTTGGAGAATCACGACAAAGGAATTGATCGCATCCCACCTCGACCCGGACCTGTGCCGCAAAATTCGGGCGTCGATTCTCATCGCCGGGCCGGTTCTGGCCCGCGCCGGCAGTTTGCGCCTGCCGCCCCCCGGCGGCGACGTGATCGGCCGCCGCCGCCTGGATACGCATATCCTGGCCTTGCGCGCCCTCGGCGCAAATATCGCCTATGACCGCGTCTTTGAAATCGAATCGAAGGGGTTGCATGGCGCGAACATTTTACTGGACGAGGCAAGCGTCACCGCGACAGAAAACGCGGTGATGGCAGCGGCGCTTGCAAAAGGCGAGACGATCCTTCGCAATGCCGCTTCCGAGCCGCACGTGCAGGAGGTTTGCCAGTTTTTGAACATACTTGGCGCGAAGATCGACGGCATTGGCTCCAACACGTTGCGCATTACCGGCGTATCGAAACTTAACGGCGGCGAATTTACCATTGGCCCCGACTTGATGGAAGTGGTCAGTTACATCGGCGCGGCGGTGGTGACTCGTGGCGAAATCCGCATTCACAACGCTGGCGTACAACATCTCGAAATGGTGGAACAGGTCTTTCACCGCCTCGGCGTTCACTGGAAAACAGATGGCGATGACCTGATTGTGCCGGCGGAGCAACCGCTTGTGATCGCCTCCGATTTGGACGGCGCAGTTCCGGAGATCAAAACCAACGTCTGGCCGGCCTTCCCGACAGATATGGCGAGCATTGCCATCACCATGGCCACCCAGGCTTCCGGCTCCGTCCTCTTTCACGATTGGATGTTCTCCGGCCGCATGTACTTCACCGATAAGCTGGTCGGTATGGGCGCGAGAATCATCCTGTGCGATCCATATCGCGTGTTGATTCAGGGTCCTACTCAATTGTATAGCGAACGGCTTGAAAGTCCCGACATTCGCGCCGGGATGGCGTTGTTATTGGCCGCGCTCGCCGCAAAAGGGACGTCCACCATACGAAACATCCGCCAGATCGAACGCGGCTATGAAAAAGTGGATGAGAAACTCAGGCAACTGGGAGCAAGGATAACCCGGCAAATGGAATAATTGATTTACTCGTCATTGCGAAGGCGATAGCCCAAAGCAATCTCGCTCGCTCGCTGGAGGAAGGAAAAAGGAAACAAAACACGCCTTGAAAATTTACATCAAGGCGTGTTTTTAATGCTGATTTTTTTGATTTCGAAGATTCGTTTACGGGCTCTTCATGCTCATAACGTCTTTGCCGACTTTCAAAATACCCAAATCTTCACAGCCCGCGCCCAATGTCCAACTGCCGGAAGATGTGCTTTGGGTGCCGTTCTTAAAATTCACCCACGCATACCCCCACCAGGAGCCGGCGGGTATGCTGACTATTTCCTTTCCATTCACCCCAATGTTCATGGACATCGCGCCACACTGACCGAAGGCATTTGGCGTCCAAAGATTCAGCGAGATAGGCGAAAGCGTGCCGCCGGTTTCGTTTTCGATGCGGATGCGGCATGTCTTCCCGGCCTGCCCAAAATCGATCGGCCCCAAACATGGGTTGCCACCAGTGGAAGGAGCGGTTGTGGGTGTGGAGAGCGCCGGAACTGCAAGCGTCGGGAGCGATACCGGGGTAAACGTCGGCAAGGTGGTGGGGCTGGGGATTTCGGTGGGGGGGAGCGAAGTATTGGTTGGGATCGCCAGTTGGGTCGCCGCGACCATTGTCAATGCGGATGCCATTGCCGTGCCTTCCACGTCTGCCGGGGAAAGGGTCGGGGGAGCGTCTGTCTGTCCGCCGCCGCATGCGGCGAGAAGGACAGTGAGGGCAATCAAGATTGGGGATACTCTTTTGAACATTTTTTCTCCATTTGTTATTTTACTGTTTTTACCGCGAAGGAGCGAAGTTAAGAAATTCAAGAGAATTTTCTTTGATTTTCTTCGCGTTCTTTGTGGGCTTCGCGGTAAAACTTTTTCCGTTTGTACGGTAGCAAAACTGCTTTTATTTTACCTGCACTCGATCCTTGAAAATCGTCAGCGTTAATTCCTGGTCTCTATCCAGCGCGAACTTGCCGATAATCTTATTTCCGCCGACCCATACCACGTAGACGTATTTTCCAGCCGGGGCGTCGATCTCGATCTTGCGTCCCACAGGATATTCGATGATTGTCGTAAAACCGTCTTTTGTGGTGCATTGCAGGGAGATATAAACTTCAGCCCTCGAACTGTTGACCAGCGTGATTTCGCCCGAAGGCAAATTGGGCGGCATTGTACCATAGTGCTGCGGGTGAAGCGTTTGTGTGGGTGTGGCGCTGATCGCCGGGTTTAGCGTGACGGTAATTGTGCCTGGCGTGACCGGCGCCGACGTACCCGGCGTGCCTGTGCCGAGCGTGGCGGTCAACGTAAGCAGGATCGGGTTTACCGTCGGCGTTGCGGTTTGAGTTGGGAGCGGCGAAGGAGTCGCTGTGCTGGTTTCCGCCGCCAATACCGCTGTGTTGCTTGGAACAAGCGTGGGCGAGGGCAGGGCTTGAAGCGTTTGATCCACCTGCGACGCCGCCGTGGCTTGCAGGTCCACTTCAATGGGAAACGGGCTGGGTTGCGTATTCGGTTGTTGAAGAAAAGCAGGCATACACGCGCTCAACATCAGGCATAACGCTACGGGCAAAAAAACTTTTTTCATGGCCCAACTCCCATTTATGCTACTTGCTCACCCTGCGCAGTTCCTCGGTGCCGCGACACGCTTTGCGACGTCGCCCTGTAATTGGAGATAAATCCCGCAACACTGCGTACGATGAGATATTAATTACGGCTGATCACATCCATGAATTGCGTCACCACTTCACGGAGCATGCGTTCGGGAAGCGCGCCCACCTGGCGATGCACCACCTTGCCGCCCGAAACGAACAATAAGGTGGGAATGCCCTGAATGCCGAATTTCTGCATCCATTCGGCGTGATCGTCGGTGTTGATCTTGGCTACGATCAATTTGCCTTCCTGTTCCTTTGCCAGTTTTTCGAGCGTGGGCGCGATCATCTTGCACGGGTTGCACCAGGGCGCCCAAAAATCCACGATCACCGGTAGCGATGATTGCAGGACGACTTTTTCAAATGATTCGTCTGTAATTTGAACGGGTTCTGAGGTCATTATCTTTTTTCCTTTTCAATTTATACGACAAAAAAGTATAACATAGAATCCTGATGTTCAATTTCGTAAGGTATAATCGCCGCTCATGGCAAATCTTTTATCGCGTTGGAAAGACGGCCTCTCGCGCACAAGCAAGGCCGCCTTCGGACAAATTGCGTCCATCCTCGGCGCGTCTGAAATCAACAACGATACATGGGACGATCTCGAAGCGCTTCTGTTGCAGGCCGATTTGGGGCTCGAAACGGCGTCCGATGTTTTGGATTCCTTGAAACGCGTCACACGGACCGAGGGCCTGATTCGCGCCAATGAGTTGACAGCCGCCCTTCGGCAGGATCTGCGCGCGCGTCTCGTCACGCCGCCTGTATTTGAACTGAAGTATGCGCCATCCGTTATTCTTGTCGTTGGCGTGAACGGCTCCGGCAAGACGACGACCATTGCCAAACTCGCGGCGCGCTTCCACAGTGAAGGCAGGAAGATTTTGCTCGGCGCCGCCGACACTTTTCGCGCCGCCGCGGTGGATCAACTTCAAGTTTGGGGAGACAGGCTCAAGGTCGAGGTGGTTGCGGGCGCGTTTGAGTCCGATCCCGGCGCGGTGGCGTTTAACGCCGTTCAGGCCGGAGTCGCCCGCGGCGCAGACATCGTCATGATCGACACGGCTGGCAGGTTGCACACGCGATTCAATTTAATGGAAGAGTTGAAGAAGGTGAACCGCGTGGTGGGCAAGGCGCTTCCCGGCGCGCCGCATGAGGCCTGGCTCGTGCTCGACGCCACCATTGGGCAGAACGCCTTGCAACAGGCGCGTTCCTTTAAAGAAGCCGTGAATGTGACCGGCGTGATTCTATCGAAACTCGATTCCTCGGCTCGCGGCGGCATGGCCTTTGCCATTCAGCGCGAACTCGGCCTGCCGATTTTGTACGCCGGCCTCGGCGAAAAACCCGAAGATCTGCAACCCTTCGACCCCGATGCGTTTGTCGATGGGATATTATCGAATAATTAGGAGACGATATGCAAGACTTATTGAACCGCTTGCAGGCCGCGAATGACCTGACTCGACAACTCATGGTGCGTCTTTGACCTGGCGGGAAAAGAATCTCAACTTTCAGAACTGGAAAAAGAAATAGGGGAGCCTGAGTTCTGGAACGATTCGACGAACGCCCAGCGCGTGATGAAGATCGTTTCGAGCCTGCGTGATGAAACAGGGTCGTGGGGATCGTTCAGCCGGCATTTAAACGACCTGATCGAACTCGCAAATCTCGGTGACGAATCCCTGCGCGGGGATTTGGAAACCGAGATTTCGGTGTTGGAATCCGATCTTGAGAAGCGCGCGTTCAACACCATGTTCTCCGGCGCGTACGACCACGACGATGCCATTCTCGCGATCCACGCCGGTGCCGGCGGAACCGACTCGCAGGATTGGGCCGGGATGTTGCAGCGCATGTATTTGCGCTGGGCTGAAGACCAGGGATTCCACGCAGATATTTTGGATACCACCCTCGGCGAGGAAGCCGGGGTAAAAAGCGTCACCATTGCCGTCGGCGGAAAGTACGCCTTCGGATATTTGCGCTCAGAAAAGGGAGTTCACCGTTTGGTGAGGCTTTCCCCGTTTGATGCCGCGCATCGCAGGCACACATCCTTCGCGCTGATCGAAGTCCTGCCGCAGGTTTCCATGGACGAGGCCGATGTGGAGATTCAACCAGCGGACATCAAAATGGATGTCTTTCGCTCATCCGGCGCAGGCGGACAGAATGTGCAGAAGAACGCCACCGCCGTTCGCCTGACGCATATCCCCACCGGAATTGTCGTCACCTGCCAGAATGAACGCTCGCAATCGCAAAACCGCGAATTTGCGATGAAGATTTTGCGCGCGCGATTACTGGAATTGCGCACAGCCGAAAGAGACGAGGAACGCGCCATCCTGCGCGGCGAATATACAAAGGCCGAGTGGGGGAGCCAGATTCGATCCTATGTCCTGCATCCGTATCAAATGGTGAAAGATCATCGCACCGACCATGAAACGGGCAATTCGCAGGCCGTACTCGACGGCGACCTGAACGGTTTTATGGAAGCGTACTTGAAGAGCAATCCCGCCAAATAAAAAAGGTGACCGTCACTTGCAAAGTGA
>JACPVD010000356.1 GCA_016191895.1 Chloroflexota bacterium
CAGGTTCGGACGATAAAACCATCATCGCATGGAACATGGCAGACGGGACCCAGAAGCAGAAATACGAAGGGTATGCGGGGGGCGTCACCCATCTCGCCTTCACCCCCGATGGCATCTGGCTGCTGGGCAGTTCGCAGGAAGGCGAGATCAAATTATGGGACGTAGCCAGGGGATTTACGATCTATGCTGTAAATGAAAACGCCCTTTCGACGATCACTGTCATATCCCCCGATAAACGCACCTACATCTCGACGAATTTATCGAAGATAAAGGTGCGGTCTCTCGACAAGGGTAATGTGTTGTACGAGATCGAAAGCGACCAGATCGGCATGGAATCCCTCACTTACTCGCAGGACGGGGCGATCCTCATCAGCGGCGGCGCGGACGGCGCCGCAAAGGTCTGGGGCGTAAACAGCGCCTTTCCGCTGGGCGCGCTCGAGGGTCACAACGGAGGGATCGTCCGCATCCTCTTCACCCCCGATAAAACCACCCTCATCACCGCCTCATTCGACGGGACGGTGCGGTACTGGACCATAATACCGTGATGTAAAGCCGCCTGAACAAGCAGGAGTTCAGGCGGTTACATTTCGTTTTACCAGCCTAGGGCATGGAAGTTTTCCTTGCTGACTTTTTGCCAGCCCATGCCATGGCAGAATAAACCCCGCCCGCAATCGACATCAACACCAAAGCCTTGATAACGCCGACTGGAAAGCCAAACCCGCCGCCTTCACGACCCTCGTCATGCTCCGGGCGGAAATCCCCTCCCTCCGGGCGTTGCGGACGTCCCTCCTCATCCTCGAAACCGCCCAAACCTGCCGACGAGTCTGAAGCGCCCACCCCCGCATACATCAGTCCGCCAATCAAAACAGCCACAACCAGAATGACCAGGATGCGAAAAAGCGCAGCCATGATTACGCCTCCTGTTTCGCCATTGCGCCGCTCTGCTGTTTCCCGCCGCCGAAAAATACACGTTTAAAGGTGGTCACGATCCAGTTCCAATGCATGGCAATATGCAAGCCCATGATGATGAGCGAAAGGTTGGCAGACATGTCGTGCAGCCTGCGCCAGGCAAAGTTCATCGGCAGGGTAATTCCCATGGCGGGCAATGCCGCCTCCGAGATCATGATGCCCGAAAGCATGATGAGAACCCCATCGATAAACAACAGCCAGTTAAGAATGTAATTGATGCGCGCGCCGTTCAGTCCTTTGCCAAAAATACGTTTTGTCATTTCCACAATCCATGACCAGCTCAGGAGCAGATGCGCGATCACCGTGGCAGCCGCCGCCAGTGACAGCCATTCATGGATGGCAAGCCCGCTAAAGTGCGGGTCCATGGTGATGAGGAATGCGGCAAAAAGCGCAATATCCAAAAATAGTTTTGTTCGATTCGTATTAGACATTTTTTCTCCAATGTTCAAGTGACAGACACCTTGAAGGTGACTGTCACTTATTGTATGGAAAGTCCGATTTTCCAGGTGGGTAAAATGCGAACGGATTATGAAGAAGTTGTAAAATATCAATAAAGGTTTCCATGACTGCCACCCTCGCCTCCATCCTCCCCGCTGACAGAATCCGCGACCGTCTCATTGACCGCATTGCCTACGCCAACGACGCCTCGTATTTTCGGCTGGTGCCGCAGGCGGTGGTGCAGCCGAATTCCATCGGCGAGATTCAGGCGTTATTCCAATTCAGCCAGCAGAACAAAATCCCAATGACCTTCCGCGCGGCGGGGACGAGTCTTTCGGGGCAGGCGGTGACGGATGGCATCCTCGTGGATATTTCCAAGCATTGGGGGGATTACAGTGTAGAAGAAAATGCGGGCAAAATTCGTTTTCAGCCTGGCATTGTAGGTGGGTTCATCAACAACGTGCTCAAACCGCATGGACGGCGCATCGGTCCCGACCCCGCATCCATTGACGCCTGCATGATGGGCGGCATCCTTGCGAATAATTCCAGCGGTATGTGCTGCGGCACGACGGAGAATTCATACAAGACCATCCACTCGATGACGTTCGTGTTGCCGAATGGATTCGTTCTAGACACATCCCATCCCAATGCGCACAAAATCTTCGAGAACGAGCAGCCGCACATTGCCAAAGGTTTGCTCGAACTCAAAAAACGTGTAACCTCCAACCTGCAACTTGCAACCCGCATCTCCAAACGCTACCAAATCAAAAACAACAACGGCTACCTGCTCAACGCCTTTCTTGATTTCGACCATCCGCTCGATATTCTCATCCACCTGCTAATCGGCTCCGAAGGCACGCTCGGATTCATCGCCGAGGGCGTGCTCCACACATTGCCCGATTTCAACTACAAATACACGGGGCAGATGTATTTCAAAAACATCCGCGACGCGGCGGCGGCAGTGTATCCCGTCAAACAATCGGGAGCGCGCGCTGTCGAAGTGATGGACAGAGAATCGCTCCGCGCAGTGGAAAACAACGCAGGCGTGCCTGCCATCCTCAAAGAGTTGCCCGCTGGCGCAACCGCTCTTCTCGTGGAGTATCAAGCCGCAGATTCAGCGACCATGCTCCAGTTTAAGAAAGAGGCGGGGCGTGTCATCAAAGAATTAAATCCCATGCACGACGTTCAATTCACCGACGACCCAATCCAACAAGCCGCGTTGTGGAAACCGCGCAAAGGCATCATCGCATCGGTTGGCGCGATGCGTCCGCGCGGCACGACCTCGGTCAACGAGGATGTTGCTTTCCCTGTTCAGCATCTCGCCGACGCCGTGATGGACTTGCGTCATCTCTTCGATGATTTCGGTTACAGCGAGGGTGTCATCTTCGGTCACGCGAAAGATGGCAATTTGCATTTCCTCGTCAATCAGGCATTCGATACGCCCGAGCAAATTCATCACTTCGATAAATTCATTCGCGCGATGGTGAGCATCGTCAGCGGCAAATACGATAGCTCGCTCAAAGCCGAACATGGCACGGGGCGCAACATGGCGCCGTTCGTCGAAACCGAATGGGGC
>JACPVD010000357.1 GCA_016191895.1 Chloroflexota bacterium
CAGGCCTTGATCGACGTCAAAGGCAAAAAGCGTCACATTCCCCGCCTCGGCCTTCGTGATCTGGCGGCTGACAACGGAGCCTTCCTGATAACCTGCCATATCAAGCAGATTCAATACTTCCGATTTTGCGGCCGTGGACATGGTTCCCTCCAGAACTCTACCGTACAAACTAAAAATTGGGGTGTGGGGTGTTGTGAGCGCGTGAAGCGCGCTCACAACACCCCACTTTCCCCTTCTTGTTGGTATGACGGTTATTTCACTTCAAATTGATAGACCGCATTCGTGCGGGTGTAGCGGGTTGTGCCGGTGACGATCAAAATCGCTTCTTCGCCGTCTTTCAAGGAAATCGGAATTTCCGCAATCTGGTCGGCGCTGAGTTCGATGGTTTGCACGGTTGTGGCCGCGCCTTTGATGATGAGCATCAGGCGGAAGGTCTGCGGGATGATGTTTTGCACACGCGAGAAGCCAGCCGCAACCCAACCGCCGTCGTCGGCTTCGAAATCGGTTTTGTAGCCGACAGCGTCGACAGAAATATCATCGACGAGGAACCCCTCGCCCGTCACGGCGGCATCGGTAATGTATTCGAAGCGGACTTGAATCTTCTTGCCGGCAAATTCCGAGAGGTCGATCTCTTCCTGAATCCAGCCGTTTGTCTTGCCGTTGTAGCCCCAGCCATAGGAATTGCCCGATGGATTCTCGCCCGTGCCCGAAGGCGTGGTGATGATCTGCCAGTTTTCGCCGTCCTCCGAGACTTCAAAGTGGAGATAATCGTAGTCCTCTTCAAGGTCGTGCCACGTGTGGAAGGAGAATTTGATCGGGGCGCTGACGCCGGTGAAATCGAATTCGCGGGTGAGGGTCATATCCGATTCGTTGCCGAGGTTGGTGGCAAAGGTATACACCCCGGAATTCGGGTCGGAAGGCAGGAGGCGAACCGCAGTGGAGCCGGTAAACTTAAGGGTGTAATCGCCGGCGCATGAAATGCCGATGTAGTCGATTCCGTATTGATGCACCTGGCGCGTCTCAGGCGATTGCGGGCAGGTGTAAACCGTTTCGGTGTTCGATGTCTGCGGGGCATCAGGATAGTTACTGAAGGTATAACGCCCATCGCCGATGGAGCCATCCGTCAAATACATGGCGGCGGCCCAATCCATGAAGAGGTCGTCGGCGGTGGTCACGTTGCCGGTGTCGGGATCGGTCGCGTTCAATGCCTTGAGGGTATCGTCCACGCTGGCGAGATCGTTTTGTGGGTTGGCGGTCAGCGCTTTCGTGGCCTCCTCGCCAAATCGGTCAAGGAAGTACGTGAGATAGAGAAAACTCTGCCCGTAATGCGCGCCAAAGTCGGGTGAGTCGTTTGTTGCCCAGTCGTTCAATTGCAGGTCGGGCGATTGAACATAATACCAATCTGCGCCGCCGACATCGTATCCGTTGATGAACGCTCCGACCTCGGCAAAACCTTCATTGAGCCATGAAACGTCGTTGCGGTCGGTGGGCGATTGAATCATATGCACGAATTCATGTGCGAGGGTGCTGTAGGCATAGTCGTCGCCGAGCGGCTGGGAGGTGGTGAGGACGAAGGCTTCGATGCCGTTGGAATACGGGCGCACCAGCGGATTATACGAATCAGACGATGAGTAATACCCGCCGATGTTACTGCCGAGATTCCCAACGTACAAAACATAGATATGCGGGTCGCCATCGACGCCGGGATTCCATTCGCTGCCGAAGAATTCGCGATTGGTGGGGATGATCTTCTGGTCGAAGGTATCCATCAGGTTTTCCACATCATTCTGATTGACGTTGACACCTTCTTCCGCCCAGAAATATGTGAGCGGCGTGACATAAATTAATTCGGCGGTTATTTCGGTATGTTGATTCGTGTCGGAGTTGAGAATCCAAAACTTGCGCGTTGTGCCGGCGGTGAGCGGCGCGGCGGGCGCTTCCAATGTGGTGGAGATGCCGCACTTGCCCTGCAAGCGACAGGCCAGTTCGTACACATCGTTTTCAGGGGTGATCGACATGTTCAATGTGTCGATGGTTTCCTGCGAGATCGTATCCAACGGCGGGCGGAAGAGTTCCGCATCGACTTCCGGGGTGGCTGTTTCGCCATCGAGAGGAAGGTACGGATCGCCCGGTGTCGCAATATTTGGAGCGATCTGGGTATAGGTGTAATACCCATACCAGCCCATCCCTGCAACGAGCAGGCAGATGCAACAAACCAATACGCCAATGCCGATCATGATGACGGAAACGCCGCCACCGGACTTTTGGGGTTGATCCATGACGTTATCTACATTATCTATCATTTTGTCCTCTGGTTGATTTGAGATTTGCCCATCATACCGCGTATGAATGAATTACGGGTTAGGAAATTGGGGGGAGAAAGGTGAAAGGTTGAAGGTCAAAGGTTGAAAGTCAAAGGTCGAAGGCCGAGCTGATTGCGTGAAAAAAGACGAAAGAGGAGTATATGCCTTCTTTCGTCTTTCCTTCACTGATCACTGTTCACTTTTTGCTACGCTTCCACTTTGTGCCTGGACTTTTTCGCCGTTGCCGCTTCGGTGTGGAAGATGATCTTGTTGCCTTTTTCATCCACATCCACATGTACGAGGGCGCCGTCTTTGAATTTTCCGCCGAGTAGCTCCACAGAAAGCGGGCTTTCAACATATTTCTGAATAGCTCTGCGCAACGGACGCGCGCCAAATGCGGGATCATATCCTTCCTTTGCAAGCCAGACGCGGGCGGCGTCGCTCAACTGGACCGTGATGTTATGTTCATTCAACCTGTCTTGCACTTCCTTCATTTGCAACACAACGATACTTTCCATTTGCTCAATGGATAGCGGCGAGAACATGATGGTCTCATCCACGCGGTTGAGGAACTCGGGGCGGAACGCGCCTTTGAGCGCCTTCTCGATCTTGTCGTGCATCGCGCGTTCATCGTCGTCGGCTTTTTGGGTGAGAAAGCCCAGGGTGCCGCCTTTGGTCACGTATTCAGTACCCAGGTTCGAGGTCATGATGAGAACCGTGTTACGGAAGTCCACTACTTTGCCCTGGCCGTCGGTCAAACGTCCGTCATCCAAAATTTGAAGCAGGGCATTCCACACTTCGGGATGCGCCTTTTCAATTTCATCGAAGAGGACAACGCGATACGGACGCCTGCGGACTGCCTCTGTGAGTTGGCCGCCTTCTTCGTAACCGACATATCCGGGGGGCGCGCCGAAGAGTCGACTCACCGTATGCTGTTCGCGATATTCAGACATGTCGATACGAACCATCGCATCTTCATCATCGAACATGAACCACGCGAGGGCCTTTGCGAGTTCCGTCTTGCCGACGCCGGATGGGCCGATGAAAATGAACGAACCAATCGGACGCGACGGGTCTTTCAACCCGGAGCGGGCTCGGCGTATCGCATCGGCGACGGCGCGAATGGCTTCTTCCTGCCCGATGATGCGCTCATGTAAACGCGCTTCCATGTGAAGCAGTTTTTCCGATTCGGTTTCGAGCATCTGGTTGACAGGAATGCCTGTCCATTGATTGACAACGGCGGCGATGTCGTCCACATCGACCACTTCATCGAGCTGGTGATCGACTTCCCATTGATCGCGTTTTGTGGTGTATTCCTGTTCGAGGCGCAGGCGTTCAGCCTTCTTTTGCGCGGCGCGTTCATAATCGCGCGCAAGGCCGGCTTGTTCCTCTTCGGCATGCAAACGATCCAGGTCGCTCTTCAAGGCTTTGAGATCGGGGGGCATCGAATACAAAGCAACGCGGACCTTTGCCGCGGCTTCGTCGATGAGATCGATGGCTTTATCGGGCAGGTGACGATCCGTCACATAACGATCGGCCAAACGAGCCGATGCAACCAGCGCGTCATCGGAAAAGTGTATCTTGTGATGGGCTTCATAGCGATCGCGCAGGCCGTGAAGCATCTTGATTGTATCGTCCACGCTCGGTTCGTCGACGTAGATCGGGGCAAAGCGGCGTTCGAGCGCGGCGTCTTTTTCGATATGTTTGTGGAACTCGTCGAGAGTCGTCGCGCCGATGCATTGCAGTTCGCCGCGAGCCAGCGCCGGCTTGAGCATGTTGCTTGCGTCCATTGCGCCCTGCGCCGCGCCCGCGCCAACGACGGTATGCAATTCATCGATCATCAGAATCACATCGCCTTTTGCGCGCTGCACTTCGTCCATGACGGCTTTGAGGCGTTCCTCGAATTCACCGCGGAAGCGCGAACCTGCGATCATTGCGCCAAGATCGAGCGCGACAACTTTTTTGCCCGAAAGGATTTCCGGCACGTCATTGCTGGCGATCTTTTGCGCAAGTCCTTCGGCGATGGCGGTCTTGCCGACGCCCGCTTCGCCGATCAGGACGGGGTTGTTTTTTGTTCGGCGGGAAAGGATCTGGATGAGGCGCAAAATCTCTTTATCGCGGCCAATGACCGGGTCCAGTTTGCCTTCGCGCGCCATCTGGGTCAGGTCGCGCGAATATTTGTCGAGGGCGCGGTAGCGGGTCTCCGCTTGCGGGTCCGTCACACGCTGCCCGCCGCGCATACCCTGCACGGCATCGAAAACACGGTCGCGCGTCAGCCCCGCGCTTTCGAGGATGCGCGCCGCGGGGGTGTTGCGCTCGGTCAGGATGGCAAGGAAGATGTGCTCGGTGGAGATGTATTCATCCTTGAGGCGGTTGGCTTCCTCGTTGGCCAGGTCAATAATCCGCTTGACACGCGGCGTGATGAAGATCTGTCCCGCGCCGCCGCCGAAGATATTGGCCTTGGGGCTGGCGCGCAACGTGGCATCCAGCCGCTCGACCAGCGCCTGGGCGTTGACGCTCAGTTTTTCCAAAATCTGGGGAATCACCCCGCCGGGCTGCTCGATGAGCGCCAGCAGGATGTGTTCGGTGTCTATCTGGTTGTGGCCGTAGCGCTGGATGATCTCCGCCGCCCGCTGGGCGGCCTCCTGCGCTCG
>JACPVD010000358.1 GCA_016191895.1 Chloroflexota bacterium
ACGCGCTCAAAACTCCCCACCTCTTTTTGAAAAGATGCCGTCAGATGATGTAAAATACGGGGAGATAAGAATGTTCGGGGCGAATGCCCCAAAGAGGAAAACCATGGGCGAAGAAACGACAGTTCTGGGCGGGATCCATATTTCCCCCAACGCGGTGGCAACGATTGCGCATCATGCCGTGTTGCAATCCTACGGCGTGGTGGGGCTTGCGCCGAAGAATCTCGCGGATGGAATCGTATCCACCATTACGCGCGAGCCTTCGCGGGGAATCACCGTCCGCTACAAGGATGAAGACATCGATATCGATATCCACATCATCGTGGAATACGGCACGCGCATCACATCGGTGGCGGAGAGCGTGGCGAACACAGTACGCTTTCACGTGGAAAAGGCGCTCGGCCTGCGGGTCAATTCCGTCAATGTGCATGTGGCGGGGCTGCGCATCAGCGATTCGGATTAGGAGACGAGACTCTTATGGGTATGGACATTGCTCGCATCGAAACATTGCGCAAACGCCCGGTGGACGGCCAATCGTTAAAACGCCTTCTCGACGCCGGGTTGGCCTGGCTGCGGACAAACAAGGAAACGGTCAACGCTTTGAATGTTTTCCCCGTGCCGGACGGAGACACCGGCACGAACATGGTGCTTACCCTGCAAGCGGCGTGGAACGAGATCAAAGACGCGGGCACGCGCAATCTTGGCGAAATGGCTGCGGCAATTTCAAAAGGCGCGCTGATGGGCGCGAGAGGAAATTCCGGCGTGATCACAAGCCAAATACTACGCGGGTTCTCGCGTGGCGTGCATGAAAAAGCCACGCTCGATGTCGAGACGTTGGTGAAGGCGTTTGGCGAGGCGCGGGATACAGCCTATAAAGGAGTCGTGCGCCCGGTGGAAGGAACGATTCTCACCGTCATCAAGGAAGTTGCCCTCGCGGCTGAATCAGTTCTCGGGTCCGCGAAGGATGCGGTGGAAGTCCTCGAAATTGTCGTCAAAGCCGCGGATGAAGCAGTCAAGAGGACGCCGGAACAACTTCCCGTCCTCAAACAGGCGGGGGTGGTCGATTCGGGCGGCAAGGGATTGTTCTTTATTCTCGAAGGGATGCTGCGGCATGTCTACGGCGAGTCGCTCGAGACGCCGACGATGACCGTGCAGCCGATGTCGGCGATGAATTTGCAGGGTGCGCTCGAAGAGGTGGAAGAGGGACAGGATTACGAAGTGGTCGTGGATTTCGTTCCGACGGGCGAATTGGATTTGGGTTCGTTCTATGGGCGGCTCGAAGAAATGGGCACGTCGATTCAGGTGGGCGAGGGCGAGGGGATGTACCGCATGCACATCCATGTGCCGACGGAAAATCGCTACCTGCCGATCGATTACATCATGGGTATTGGCACGGTGACGAAGGTTGCCATGGAAAACCTGCTCGCGCAAATGGACGATATTCAAAAAAGCAAGCAGATCCAATTCAATGCTGTCGAACCGGGGCAGATCGCCGTGGTGACAGTTTCGCCCGGCGCGGGCATCAGCCGCATCTTTGCGAGTTTGGGCGTGGCAGCGGTGGTGGCCGGCGGGCAAAGCATGAACCCCTCCACGCAGGATATCTTGAGTTCGTTCGAGAACCTGCCCACCGATAGGATCATTATTTTGCCGAATAATAAAAACATCATCCTTGCGGCGAATCAGGCAAAGGAAGTAACCGTGAAGCAGGTGTCGGTTGTGCCGACGCGAACCGTTCCGCAAGGACTCACAGCGATGCTTTCCCTTGTGCCGGATGGCGATTTGGACGCTGTTGCCGGGAAAATGACAAAGGCGCTGGATTCTGTGAAAACGGGCGAAGTGACCGTCGCCACGCGCACTGTGGAAATCGACGGCGTAAGCGTGAAAGAGGGGCAGGTAATCGCATTGCTCGACGGAAAACTTGCGCTTGCGGCTGAGTCGGTGGAACAGGGTGTGATGGACCTGCTCGAAAAAGCCGGCGCCGCTTCGCACGAACTGGTGACGTTATTCTTCGGCGAAGAAATGCAGCATGCCGAGGCAAATCGCATCAAGGATGTGATCAGCGGAAAATATTCAAACCTGGAAGTGTAAGTGCAGGAGGGCGGCCAGCCGCACTATCAATTTATCATTTCAATCGAATAGCAAAGAGACCGCCGAACGGCGGTCTCTTTTTTGATGTGAATGTCTTACGCGTTTTTTTGCGTAACCAGTTTGTAAACTGTCTTGACAATATCCACCACCGTGCCGAAGATGGCAATTCCAAGCACGAAGCGAATTCCCTGCTGGGCAAGTCCGCCGATATGCTGCGCCGATTCCGCTTCGAATACTCCGCTTGCCACCAGCGATTCGGGCGTGATCCCCAAAATGGACGGCCCGGACAAAAACAGGGAAATGACGACAATCTGAAAGAGTTTAATGACAATGGAAAACAATCGTGTCGAAGCCTGCCAGCGGCCTGTGCGAAGCAGCATCCCATTGAGGATGATCTCGGCGGCCCAGCCGATGTTAAGCAACGGAAGCCAGCGGAAGAAGGCTTCGGAAAACAGGGGAATCGACCCCCTTTGGTTTTTCACAAAATCGCCAAACCCGACAAACCAAATGGTGTTGTCGCCATAATTCAGCCGCAACCATTCCGGGTTGAAGTTGACGATGCTGATGGCGATGAAAGTCAACACAATGGCGATGATCGGCTCCCAGATTTTGACATCCTGCGGTTCGGGCTCCTTCGTCAGGGACGCGGGGTCCCATTCCTTTTCGTTATCCATCTTGAATTCGGCGACGGGCGCGTAACGTTCGATCAGCGCGAAGATCAACGCGAGGTTGCCGAAAGCCGCAATGCATGCCGAGACGATGTTCATGAATCCCCTGCCGATGATCGTGAACAATTCCGCTATAGTTGCAGGAGAAACGCTTACGATCTGAATGATCGCAACAATCGTCATGCCGAGCGTTACCGCCCCGATAACGATCTTCAGGATGGTCGTAAAAATGGGAAACAGGCGCGGGCCGATCAAATAGGGGTTGGGGTTGTAGGTGGCGGCCACTTTGGAAGGAGCGCCATATTCCCTGAGCAATTCCATCTCTGCTATTTCATCGGCAGGTTTGCCCGAATTTCTGGCGCGTTCTTCGAGCATATCCTCCAGCGTGGAACGCAATTCCTTTTCTATATCTTTGCGGCCTTTCACGAGCAAAAGGCTTTTGCCGACTTCGGCAACGTACCGATCGATGAGTTTCATTCCTTGTTCCTTTCCGTTACGCCAGCATCTTTGCCATCACAGACACAATGCCGGCCCATTCCTTTTTCAACTTCGGCAGGACCTTCTTCCCCTCCGCGCTGATGACATAATACCGGCGCGGACGGGCTTCCTCCAGTTTCCAGACAGACTGCAAATATCCCTGCGCCTCCAACCGGCGAAGAAGCGGGTACAACGTACCTTGATCCACTTCCAACCCCTGGTCTGCAAGCAGTTTCAACAGGGAGTATCCATATTGTTCATTTCCCAACTGACTGAGGACGGCCAGCACGATCACGCCGCGCCGCAACTCCAGGGCAACATTTTCGAGCGATTCTATGTTTGTCATATCTCAACCTTTGTCGCATTATACTGTACGATACACACTATGTCAAGGGAAAAGTATAAGATGCCGACTGTCGGAAAATCCATGTTAAACTTTGGGAATGAAACTCGGTATTGTCACCGATTCCACATCCGACCTCCCCGCCTATCTCGTCGAAGAACACAAGATCGTTGTCGTGCCGACGATCCTTATTTTGGAGGGAAAGGAATATGCGGATGGGATTGGCATCACGCGCGAGGAATTTTACGATCGACTGCCCTCGTATCACACCCACCCGACAACTGCCGCGCCTTCGATCGGCGACTTCATCTCCCCGTATCAGGCTCTCCTCTCGCAAGGCTGTGACCATATCATCTCCATTCACGCCGCCTCGCAATTGACTACCATCATTAATATCGCTTCGCAGGCCGCAAAGGAATTCCCGGGCAAAGTCACCTGCGTGGACAGCGGCTCCCTCTCGATGGGGCTCGGCTTTCAGGCGCTGGCCGCGGCCGAGGCGGCAGAATCAGGCTTGCAGTCTGCGTTGGATGCGATTGAGTCCGCCCGCAAACGGCTTCATGTCTACGCCGCGCTGGATACGATGGAATATCTCAAACGCAGCGGGCGAGTCCCGGGTGCGGTGGCGGCTCTTGGCGGTTTGCTCTCCATTAAACCAGTGATCGAATTGGTGGACGGGAAAGTGAAACCCATTGCCGCAGTCCGTACGGCGGGGCAGGCGGATGAACGCATGTTGAAATTTTTGCTCGAACAAGGGGAACTCGAACGCCTCGCCATTCTGCATACCAACGCCGAAGCCCGGGCGCGAACCCTGCTCAACGAAGCGATGACCCATGCCAGAAAGTCGATGCCGAGGGACATTTTCTTCGTCAACATCACCGCCGTGATCGGCACGCATTTGGGGCCGAATGGCCTGGGGTTTGCGGCAATCAGGAAATAACATTCCCCATGATAAAATACCCTCATGCAACCGTCTTTGGAAAAACTCCGTAAATTCTTTCGGCTCGAACACGAAAATAAATATCCGAACACCGCCATCATCGGCGGGCTTGCCAAAATGCTCGATTATTGGGAAGGAGAAGCCCGCGCCGATGGCATTGCCGAAGAAGTGATTCAGGCCGTCGTTTCGCGCCTGCGCTCCTACGAAAAACTCAGCCCAGATGGACGGGCTGAGTCGCTTAAAGGCTTGTGGAAGCGCATCGGCGAGACCTACCCCGAAGCCGCGCAAAAACCGAAGCCAGCGGAAGCCCCGCGTCCCTCTGCGCCTGCGGACGAAGCCCCGCCCCAACCTGTCGAATCAACTGAGTCGATTGCCCAGACCGAAGCCCAGCAACCGCAACAGCAGACTCAGCAAAAGCCGCGGCCTGCTCCCGCTCCACAGAAGCCGCGTTCTGAATCCGTGCCCGGCGCGCGAACGAGTCAGACTCCTACTGCGCTCAACGCAAGCACGACTGTGCTTCAGGGTGTGGGACCGCGTCATGCCGAATCGCTTGCCAGCCTCGGCATGAAAGACCTCGGCGACATGTTGTATTACTATCCGCGCCGTTATGAAGATTACAGCCAGCTCAAACCGATCAAATCCCTTTTTTATGGCGAAGTGGTCACCGTGCTTGGCACGATACAAAGCGTTCACACCCGCCCGATTCGCGGCGGCAAGTCGTCACTTGTGGAGGTTGTCATTGGCGATGGCACCGGCTCGATACGGCTTTCATTCTTCAACCAACCCTGGCTTGCGAATCGATTCAAACAGGGCAATGCCATTTCCGTTTCGGGCAAGGTCGATCAGTATCTTGGCCGCCTTGTGATGAACAGCCCGGATTGGGAACCTGTGGAAGTTGAAAACCTGCACACAGCCCGCATCGTCCCCATCTATCCGCTCACCGAAAAGATCACACAGAAGTGGCTTCGTGGAATTATGAACCAGGTCGTTTCGCAATATGCCCCTGTCGTTGCAGACGCACTCCCCGAAAAGATCAAACTCGCCGCGAAACTGGTCTCGCTCGGCGAAGCGTTGATGCAGGCGCACTTTCCCGTTTCGCAGCAACGACTGAAAGCTGCGCGCGAGCGACTCGCCTTCGACGAAATTTTTTACCTGCAAATGGGAGCGCTTCGCCAGAAACGGGATTGGAAATCTGTGGAAGCGCGCCGCTTCTCTGTCTCGACCGAGTGGCTGGGTGACCGGTTAACAAGCCTTCCCTTCGCCCTGACCTCCGCCCAGCAAAAGTCGCTTGAAGATATTCGCGCCGACCTCGACTCGGGCAAACCCATGAACCGACTCGTGCAAGGCGATGTCGGTTCGGGCAAAACAGTCGTTGCTGCGTTGGGCGCGGCCATTGTGATCGATAACGGTTCGCAAGCCGCAATCATGGCGCCGACTTCAATTCTGGCGGAGCAACATTATCGCAACTTCACAAGTCTGCTCGAAGGCGATGGCAGAATCATGAACCGGGGAGAAATCCGCTTATTGGTGGGGAGCACGCCCGAGACGGAGAAGGAAGCGATCCGTCAGGGTTTGCAAAACGGCTCGGTGAAAATGGTCATCGGCACGCACGCGGTCATCGAACCAGACATCCTGTTTAAAGACCTGCAATTCATCGTGATCGATGAGCAACATCGTTTCGGCGTGGAACAGCGCAAAGAGTTGCGAAGCAAAGGCACCAATCCGCATTTGCTGGTGATGACCGCCACACCCATTCCGCGTTCGCTGGCGTTGACGGTGTTCGGCGACCTCGATACTTCCGTCATCGACGAAATGCCGCTTGGGCGAATTCCCGTCAACACGCATACGCTTCGGCCACAGGAACGCGAACGCGCATTCACGTTGATTCGCGGACAGATCAAGGAAGGCAGGCAGGCGTTCATTGTATATCCGCTCATCGACCGCGACGCGAGCGAAAAAGTGGAAGCCCGCGCCGCAGTCGATGATTTCGAGTCGCTTTCGAAGGAAATTTTCCCCGAGTTGAAACTTGGGCTGCTGCACGGGCGCATGAAGCCCGCTGAAAAAGACGATGTGATGATGAAGTTCCGCGACGGCGAATACAACATCCTCGTTTCGACGACGGTCGTTGAAGTGGGCGTGGATGTGCCGAACTCGACCGTGATGCTGATCGAAGGCGCGGATCGATTCGGACTGGCGCAGTTACATCAATTGCGCGGGCGCGTCGGGCGCGGCGCTGAACAGTCGTATTGCCTGCTGATCCCCACCCACGAAGATGCGACGGAGAACGAGCGCTTGCAGGCCATGGCGCAAACCAACAGCGGCTTCGAACTCGCCGATCTCGACCTCAAGATTCGCGGCCCCGGTGAATTTTTGGGAACGCGCCAGGCTGGGTTCGCTTCTTCTCTAAAGATGGCGAGTATCACCGATGTTTCGTTAATTGAAAAAGCGCGCGAGCAGGCGCAGGCCTTGTTCGAGCGCGATCCCTATCTTGAGCAACCCGAACATGCCCTGCTCGCGGAATCATTTGGAAGATTCTGGGGCGCTGGCAAAGGCGATGTATCTTAAACACAAAGGACACGAAGTACACAAAGTTATTACGGCTACAAACCTTAGTGACCTTTGTGCCCTTCGTGGTTAAAGGTTTTGAAAACCATGGTTAGAGCATTATTCCCCGGTACGTTCGACCCGATCCACCTAGGCCATATGGACATTGCTTCGCGCGCTTCAAGACTTTTCGACGAGGTGGTGATGGCGGTGTACGATAAGCCGCTCAAGAGTCTGATGTTCTCGCCCGAGGAACGCATCACGCTTGTGCAGGTTGCGCTCAGGGACAATCCCAAGATTAAAGTCACGGGTTATAGCGGCCTGACGATTGACTTTGCCCGCCAGATCGAGGCGCAGGTGATCGTGCGCGGGTTGCGGGTGTTCTCCGATTTCGAGTTCGAGTTCCGCATGGCATTGGCAAACCAGCGCCTCGCCAAAGACATCGAAACGGTGGCGTTGATCACCGCCGAACAACACACCTTTTTATCGTCCAGCACGGTGCGCGAGATCGCCGCATTGAATGGGGACGTTTCCAGCATGGTGCCGCCTCACGTGGAAAAAGCCCTGAAAGCAAAGGTGTTCAACATGGAAGAGCACTCCCCACCGAATGCATTACGCGATTAATCTGTGCTAGAATTGAAGAAGCAATAGCAATTGCCCGACGGAGTAAATCATGGACATACTTCAACTCATCGACCGTTTGGAAGAACTCTTCAACGACGCGAAGGCCGTTCCTTTCACGCACAACGTCATCGTGGACGAGGACCGCATGCTGGAATTGATCGACCAGATGCGCATCGCCGTTCCCGAGGAGGTGAAGAAGGCCCAACAGGTGATGGCCCAGCGTGATCGCGTGATGGCGCAGGCGCAGGAGGAGGCCAATCGCACATTGCAGATCGCCCGCGATAAAGCCGACCAGATGATCCAAAAGGATATTATCGTTGGCGAGGCACAGCGTCGGGCAGATCAAATTATCACTCAGGCAAGAGGCGAGGCCGAAGCCACCCGCGCCGACGCCGACAACTACGTGATCGACACACTCATGCAGTTGCAGGATCAGATCGCAAAATTAAGCGGACAAGTCAACAACGGCATTCGCATGGTGCAGGAAGATCAGATGCGGAAGGCATCCGCAACACCGGCGAACGTTTCGGAAAAAGCGGAAAAATAATAGCAAACATCCCCGTCAGATTTGGCGGGGATGTTTGCTTCTTGGAATCAGAGCGATTCTTTCTTTTTATGGCCCAATATCTCCCCATACTTTTGCAACATCAGTCTTTCCATCCCCGTTGAAATCGCCAGTAAACCATTTTTGGTTGTCCGAATAGCCTCCCTGTTTGGTTGCCCAACGCACCATTTGAAAACTTGAGCCTGTAGAGAGGTGAACATCTATGGAAGCTATGCCACCGTCATTAAAAGCCTTTGCGGCATCAGTTTTTCCATCCCCATTAAAATCG
>JACPVD010000322.1 GCA_016191895.1 Chloroflexota bacterium
GCCCGCGCCGGCAAAAAAGTGGTCGTGCTCGAACGCCGGCACACCGTCGGCGGGGCGGCGGTGACGGAGGACATTTTCCCCGGCTATAAGTTCACCGAGTTTTCTTATGTAGTGAGTTTGTTGCGCCCGGAAATTATTCGTGACCTGGAATTGCCCAAACACGGATTGAAGATTCTTCCATTGCCCTCGACTTTTACTCCGATGGACGGCGGAGGCCGTGGCGACTACCTCGCCGCATGGGACGACCATGACCTGACCCGCCGTGAGATTTATCGTCATTCGCCGAAAGATGCGGAAGCGTACGATGAATATGCCCGCGTGATGGCGCGCGCGGCGAAGGCGATCAAGCCGATCATCAACTTGATTCCGCCCGACCCGTCTTCATTGAGCATCCGCGATTTGATGGGACTGCTGAAGGTCGGTCGATATGGGGCGAGTCTCAAAGAAAAAGAATTGTACATGGTTGCCAAACTCGCCACGCAATCCTCGGCGGATTTGCTCGAAGAGTGGTTCGAGACCGATGCCTTGAAAGGTACCAAAGCCGCCAGCGGAATCATCGGCACGTTCCTCGGTCCGCGCTCACCGGGGACGGCGTATGTGTTGTTGCATCACTACATGGGCGAAATTGACGGCGCGTTCCGCGCGTGGGGTTTTGCCAAGAACGGTTCCGGCGGAGTCAGCGGCGCCATCTTGAGCGCGGCGCAAGCGCTTGGGGTGGAGATTAGGGTCAATTGTTCGGTGAAGCAGGTCAAGGTCAAGGGCGGACGCGCCGTAGGTGTGATCCTCGAGAATGGCGACGAACTCATATCCAACGTCGTCATGTCCGCCGCCGATCCGAAGCGGACGTTCCTGCAATTCGTCGAGGGTAAACATTTACCCGATGATTTTGTCGCCTCGATTCAAAACTTCCGCACGCGCGGCTCGTCGGGCAAGGTCAATATCGCGTTGAGCAAACTGCCGAACTTCACCGCGTTGCCATATAAAGGAAATGGCGCAGACTCGGTTCTGCATCGCGGCGCGGTGTCGATCAGCCCGAGCATCGATTACATCGAGCGCGCCTACGACGACGCGAAGTATGGTCAAATTTCAAAACACCCATACATTGATATGATTTTCCCATCCATGATCGATCCTGACATGGCGCCTCCCGGGCAGCACGTAATGTCCTGCTTCGCGCAATACGCGCCTTATGATATTGAAGGCGGTTGGGATGATGCCAAGCGTGATGCGCTCGGCGAAGCCGTACTCTCCACCATTGAACAATACGCGCCGAACATCCGCGAGTGCATTGTGGGGATGCAGGTCATTTCGCCGAAAGACATCGAACGCATCGCGGGCATCACCGGCGGCAACATCTTCCACGGCGAATTGTTATTGCATCAGATTTTCTTTTTACGTCCCACCCCGCAATGGGCCGACTTCCGCACGCCGCTCAAAGGCTACTACTTTGGCGCAAGCGGCGCGCACCCCGGCGGCGGCGTGATGGGCGCACCCGGCATGTTGGCGGCGAAAGAAATCTTGAAGGATTGGCGATAAACCATTTACCGCGAAGGACGCAAAGAACGCGAAGAATTTAAAGGTCTTCTTTGCGAACTTCGCGAGCTTTGCGGTTCAAAAGGAATCATTTATGGGACATACTTACGATACTATCATCATCGGCGCGGGGCACAATGGACTTGTCGCTGCCGCGTATCTCGCTAAACAAGGCAAAAAGGTTTTGGTGCTTGAACGCCGCGCCATCGTCGGTGGGACGGTGGTGACTGAGTCCTTTGGCGAAGGCTTCACTGTCGACTCGGTACAAACAGGCGGAATGCTTCGACCTGACATTATCAAAGATTTGAAACTTTCACAGTATGGTCTCGATACGAGCGAAAAGAGCGTTCGCTCTACTCGACCATCATTCATCTCATTGCAGCCTGACGGAAACCACCTCACCCTCGATGTCGAGCCCATCAAACGCTTCTCTGAGAAAGACGCGGCTCGCTGGCCGGAGTTCGTCCGCTTTATGGATAAGGCGGCTAAGATATTGGAGAAGGCGTATGCCACGATCCTGCCGCGCCTGCCAAAGGACTTTGATCTCCGCGATGGCATCGGACTCGCCAAATGGGGCGTTGAACTTCGCCTCGCAGGCCGCAAGGACATGCTCAACTTCATCCGCGCGTTGCCCATGTCGGCGCAGGAACTGGCGGAGGAATATTTTGAATCCGAAGCAGTGAAAGGCGCGGTGGCGTCGCTGGGCATTCATGGGTTCACGCTGGGAAGCATGTCCGCGGGGACGGGTTATACCCTGATTCACAACTGGATGAATCGCGGCGGGATGGCGCATGTCAACGTGGGGAGAGCGGGGGAAATAACACAAACGCTTGCAAATGCCGTGAAATCGTTTGGCGGTGAAATCAGAACGGAGGCGGAGGTAAAGAGTATACAAGTAGACAGGTATACATGTAGTGGCGTTGTGTTGGAGAACGGCGAAGAGATCAAGGCGGAGAAAGTGATTTCCGCCGCAGACCCGAAACACACCCTTCTCAAACTCGTCGGCGCACAGGATTTGCCGCCCGAATTCGTCTGGCACACGCAATCGATCAAAATGCGCGGATCGGTCGCGAAAGTTCATTTGCTCACCGACGGCAGGCACGGCATTCCCAAAGGGACATTGGTCCTCGCCCCATCCGTCAAATACCTCGAACGCGCCTATGACGCCGCGAAGTACGGCGAGATTTCCGAGAAGCCATATTTGGAAGTGACAACTTCTGGTAATGCGGTTTCAATCCATTTTCAATTTGCGCCATATGCTTTGAGAAATAGTGAGTGGAAAATGGAAAGTGGGAAGATTGCAGAACTTGCAATCAAGACATTGGAAGCATACTTCCCTGCACTTCACGCATCACGCATCACGCATCACATCATCACGCCTCTTGACCTTGAACAGACTTATGGCCTCACCGAAGGCGACATCAATCACGGGCAATTGATGTTGGATCAATTCCTGTTCATGCGACCCATACCAGGCTGGTCAAATCACAAGACGCCGATTGATAATTTATATCTCTGCGGAAGCGGAGTCCACGGCGGGGGTGGGGTCGGCGGGGCGGCGGGGCGGAATATCGCAAAGGTTTTGAAATGAATCGAAACAGCAGGTGGAGAAAGATGGAATTAATCGCGGCCCTCGCCGGGATAGGGTTGCAAAATTTCCATCCAGCCGTCGGGGTTTGCCAATGAGTTGAAACCGTATTGCCTGTATAAGCCGTGCGCGTCGCGTGTGACAAGAGTCCAGCGGCGCAGGCCTTGCAGGTCGGGGTGCGCCATGACGGTTTCGATCAACCATTTGCCGAGACCGTGTCCGCGACGGCCTTCGTGAATGAACACATCGCAGATATAGGCAAAAATGGCGTAATCGCTGACGACGCGCGCGATGCCGATTTGTTTTTCCCCTTCGTATACTCCAAAAACAAGCGAGTTTGCCAGCGCGCGCTCGGTGCGTTCGGGCGGGCGTCCCAGCGTCCAGTAGGCGCGGGTGAAAAAATCGAGAATCGCTTCGAGATTTAATCGCGCCGGGTCGGTGCTGATGGTAAATTGATTCTTATGCGCTTCGATGATCTGTGGCATTCGGGGAGTCTATCACATCATGGTATCATGACATCCTCTCGTCACACCGTACTGCGTACGGCGCAAGTGTCGCCGCCAATAACAAGATCGGCGGCACGCAATGACGAACAATTCAACGGAGCCCCATGCTCAAACCCATTCGATGGAACACCTTTCTTCGTGATTTTATACGGATTGAAATTGGATTCGTGATATTTGGTCTCGCAATCACATTGATGATTCGCGGAAACATTGGAACAAGCGCATGGGCGGTTTTGGAAGTCGCGCTGGCGCATAAATTAGGGATTTCCATCGGGACAATGACCGTCTTTATGGGATTTTTGGTCTTATCCGGCGCGTTGATCATGCGCGAGAAGATCGGCTGGGGCACGCTGGGGAACATCCTGTCGATCGGGCCGTGGGAAGATATGTGGCTTTCGATCATTCCCCCGGTGAAAGGCAACCTGCCCCTGCAAACCGGCATGTTATTGCTTGCGATTCTTTTAATGGGCATCGCCAGCGCGATCTACATCGGCGTGGACGCGGGCGCGGGCCCGCGCGACAGCATGATGCTGGCGATCAAGCGCACAACGGGCATCAGCATCCGCATGGCGCGGGCGATCATCGAAGTGGTCGTGGTGACCATCGGTTGGTTGTTGGGAGGCCCGGTTGGAATAGGAACACTGGTCTATGCTTTGCTGGTTGGGCCGTCGGTGCAATGGGGATTTAAAATCTTCAACGTCCACCCGCATGGCCCGGCGGCGCTGGTTCCACAGGCGCCGGAGGATTGAATTATACAAAACGGAGTCCGCAAGTTCCACTTGCGGACTCATGCGGAGTGAAAAGTCCCGAAAGTGAACTTCGGGACTCCATTGAACAACAAGGAACAACCCCATGACCGAACAAACCCCTTCCCCTGAACAGCCTGTCCAGCCTCAAAACCGCTCCACCGGCGCGATGATTCTCTTTGCGTTGTTTGCCCTGCCGATGCCGTTATGTTTGTTTATTTATCATTTCATTCTATGGTCAACGGAACAGAGCGCGATCATTTCGTCGAGCATGAAAAACCTCATATGGGCGGGGCCGATCGGACTTGCGCTTCAAACCATTTTGCTGGCTCTTGTCACAGGCTTGCTCTGGCGATTCACAAAAGACGATCGATTCAAGCCGGTCTATGCGGGTATGTTCGGCGCGGCATCGATCGGGTTTCCTGCGTTGATACTGCGTGCGCTTGGCCCCAACAACGATCAATTCGGGTTTGCGACGCAATTTATTCTTTGTGCCATCGGCGCGATCATCGTGATGCGCCTGAAGAAAAACAGGATTGAATGGGATCGCGCTTCGCTTCCCTTTGGGCTGGTCGTCGCGGGAATCGGCTTCGCGCCGTTCGCGATCTACGGCTCGTTTGGTTCTCCCGGCGATGCGTTCCTGAGTCTGCTTGCAAGCCTTGCGTTTGGATTCTTTGCCGCATTACTGATGGAATCGTCGACCGGCAACCTGTTTCTGGATGGACTGGGAATCGGCGCGGTATTGGCGCTGCTTGCATCGGCCATCGGTTACGACGGCTCGCAATTGCTGCTGCTTGCGATCCTTCCATCGTTTGCGTTTGCCGTCGCCGCGGTGATGCCTTCCAAATTTGCGACAGCCGCGGCAGTGTCATTGCTTGCGTTTGCGGGGCTTGCGTTATTCGATCCCACCGAGTTGACCATTGTATTGGGCGATGTTGCCGGGGTTGCGGTCAAGGCTGGGAGTTATGCGATTCTCATCGGGTGGGTCACAAGCGTCGTCGCGCTGATTCTGCGTTTCGCAACGGGATCAGGTTCAAGCGCCGCCCTGAGCCGGTCGAAGGGGTCAGCGACGAAGCGGGCGGTGGGTTGGGCCGGGGCCGTCGCCACGTGGATGTTCGTCATCGGGGTGTTTTTCCTGTTGGGCAACCCGGGGAATTACGGCGACCGTCTCTTCGTCATTTTGAAAGGGCAGGTCGATCTTTCCGATATCGAGGACATCGAAGACCGTGAAACGAGATTGACCGCGGCCTACGAACAATTGACAACCCATGCAAACACAACGCAGGCCGACCTGCGCCGGTTCCTCGACAGGGCCGGCGTGGAATATACGCCGTATTATCTGGAAAACGCGATGGAAGTGCGCGGCGGACTTTTGGTACGGATGTATTTGACGACCCACCCCGAAGTGGACCGAGTCATTCCCAGCCCGCGCCTGCGCGCTGTTCCTGACGATTCTCCCTCCCCGGGATTTTTTACCGAGATCGATGGAGCCCCGCAATGGAACATCACGATGATCGGCGCGGACAAAGTCTGGGATGAATTCGACGCGCGGGGCAAGGGCATCATCGTCGGGCAATCGGATTCGGGCGTGGATGGAACGCATCCCGCGATCAACGAACAGTATCGTGGTTTCAACAAAGGCGATGATTACAACTGGTTCGATCCCTGGGATGGCACAACATCACCCAACGACGAAGGCGGGCATGGCACGCACACAATGGGAACGATTCTCGGCAGGGACGGAATCGGCGTCGCACCCGAAGCACAATGGATCGGCTGTGCAAACCTCGATCGCAACCTTGCAAATCCCGCGCTGTACCTTGACTGCATGCAGTTTATGCTTGCGCCCTTTCCGCATGGCGGCGATCCGTTTACCGACGGCGACCCGACGAAGGCCGCGCATGTGATGAACAACTCATGGGGATGCCCATCCATCGAAGGCTGTGACGCAAACGCGCTGAAACAAGCGGCGGATAACCTGCGTCACGCGGGAATCTTTGTGGTGGTCTCAACGGGCAACGATGGACCGGAATGTTCCACGGTTGAAGCGCCGCTGTCTTTGTATGATTCTGTTTTCTCCGTCGGCGCGATCGACCGGTTTGGAAACATGGCCGATTTCAGCAGCCGCGGACCCGTTACCGCGGATGGGTCAGGCCGGACGAAGCCCGATATCGTCGCGCCGGGTGTGGACATTCTTTCCTCCCTGCCCGAAGGGACATACGGCGAAAACCGCGGCACCTCGATGGCGGGACCGCATTTGGTTGGCGCGGTGGCCCTGATCTGGTCGGCGCAGCCAAATCTCATCGGCGACATCGGCGCAACCGAACAACTCATCATCGATACGGCGAAGCCTTATACCGGCGATACGTCTGTGGGATGTTTCAGCGGCGACTCTCCAAGCAATGCTTATGGCTACGGCATCGTGGATGTATATGAAGCGGTGAAGAAAGCGCTGGGGAAATAGGAGTTGTAGTGCATCGCATATCATCCCCGTATGGAGACCACACGAGTAGGTTGTTTCTGATTAACGAGGAGAATCTACGGGTAAACAATATCCCATTAATGTTGGTGCGATGCATCCTCACACCGTAAACATGTGGTTTTATCTTCTTCAAGGAATCGGTTTCGGCTTTGCTGCGGCGTCGCAACCGGGGCCATTCCAGACCTACATTATTTCGCAAACCCTCATAAGCGGCTGGAGGCGGACTCTCCCCGCAGCTCTTGCGCCTCTTGTGAGTGATGGGCCGATCATTTTGCTCTGTGTGTTTGCGTTGAGTCAGATCCCTGAATGGATGCAACGCGGACTCTACTTTGCCGGCGGGCTTTTTATTTTATATCTTTCGTATGGCGCATGCAAGTCATGGGTGAATTTTGATCCATTGCTCTCCGCTCCCGAATCTGGAACACAGCAAAGCGTGCTCAAAGCTGCATTGATGAATGCACTCAGCCCCGGCCCCTACATTTTTTGGACTCTGGTCACAGGTCCTATATTGCTCAGAGGCTGGCGGGAAACACCGATATATGGGATCGGTTTTTTGGCGGGGTTTTATGTAACCATTGTCGGCAGTCTTGCCGCGATCATTCTTGTGTTTGGAACTGCCGCGCGCATGGGGCCAAAGTTCAATCGCGCATTGTTGGGTATCTCTGCGGTTGCGTTATTTGTTTTTGGATTGTATCAACTTTGGCTGGGGATTTTTTAAAACTTTGCGTCTTTGTGCCTTTGCGTTTAAAAAATTAACGCCCGCCTACCACTGAAGAATTATCTTCACCTTATCCCACTTCACGTCCGGCGAAACCTTCAATAAATACAGTTTCGCATCATTGTATTTGACGCGCACATAGTAATCCTCCGCCCATGCGGAAAGTTTCTGTGTGCCCCAATCGAACTCCTGCACATAGGTGGGCATCAGGGTCTGGATCGAATAGGTCAAGTCGTATTTGTTGTGTCCCGGCATGCTGTTCATGCCGAACCCCGCGCTTTGACCCGATACATCAGGCGGCAGGCTCGCAATGTAGGGGTCGGACTTGCCCAGAAAGTCTATCGCCTTGCGATCGAGATAATAGGGAAGCGTGCCGCCCCAAAAGACTCCGATGGTCGCTTCTTCATCGGTCAGGTCGGCGAGCGCGATGGCGGCTTCCACGTGGGCGCGGGCATAGTTGTTCTGGTAAATGTCATGCGTGAACAGGAATTCCCCGGCGAAGCGGAAATTTGCAAAAACCATTCCGATCAATGAAAGCGCAAGGACCACTGGGAATTGTGTCTGTTTTGTTTTGACACATCGATCCGCGATCTCGAAACAGGCGAATGCAAAAAGCAAAAGCAGGAAGGGCATGGTTGCCGATGTCATGCGCCAGTAATTCCAGGCGTCGCCGCCGACGTAGATTTGATAGGCAACCGAGGCAAGGAACAAGCCAAAGAGGCAAAATCTTTCGCGCGTAGGTTTCAAGATCAAGCCAGTGATTGCTACCAATAAAATAACCCCCGTCTCTTTCAGGAACGGCAGGGTGAATCCGATTCCGTTTTGCAGGCGTTCGCCCAATGCCATGCCGGTCAGTTTCAGGATGTAGGTGTTGGGGACGATTTCGCCGTAGTAGAAAAGGCGAAAAGATGATTGACCGAGGACAAAGGCCGAATACAAGAGTCCCGCCGCAAGGAAAAGGTAAACTTTTTGTTGTCCTTGTTTCAGGGTTGGAAGTAAATAAAAGAACCCCAGCGCGGCAAAGATCATGGAGTCGTTGCGTGTGAGGAAGGCCAGGCCGAAGTGGATGGACATCCACCAGAGATGTTTTTGCTCCAATGTTTCAGCATATTTCAGCGAGCATAAAACTCCCGCCGCGAGAAGGACCGCAAGCAGGCCGGTTTCCATTCCCATCAACGACCAGAAATTCAGCGGGTAATACAGCAGGATCAAGGCAAAAAGCAAATACCCCGCGATTCTCTCTTTCGTCTGGTTCAGGATTTGGAAAATGTTCAAGGCAAGGAACGCCGCGCCCAGCGAAAAGAAAATTCCCGTCAATTGGATCGCCAGCACGGCATATCGTTTCTCAAAGAGCAGTGTCGCCAGCGACATGACCAGCGTCATCAACAGGTTGGTGTATCCCTCCACCCGTTGACCGGGATTCCAGACGAGGCCGTTGCCGTGGGAAAAATTCCACGCATAACGCATGGAAATCATCGCATCGTCGAAGAGATTGAAGTAACGCCGCCCGTCGCTTGCTATATAGGATGAATGATAAATGAACGCCAGCGCCCATCCAATGAACAGCGCGGAGATCACCACCAGGACTTGATTTTGTTTTACAAAGACGCGGGGCGAATCGAACATTGGGATCATGAACCAGTCAACAGGTCGGAAAGAGGCGGAAGAATTCCCTTGTAAAGCCAGTCATTGAAGAATTCGCTCAATTCCTTTTTACTGACTTCCTCTGCGATGGAGATGAAGTCTTCGGTGGTCGCGTTGCCGTTCTTATACCGCTCATGGTAGGTTTTCAGAATCTCGAAGAAAGTTTCATCGCCCACTTCGAGCCGCAGGGCATGGAGCGTCAGGCCGCCCCATTCGTACACGCCGGAGTTGAACAGGTCATCAGCGGGCGGATCTCCCGGCGGGGTACCCGTGTCATCGTATTCATCCACAACCGAATACAGGTATTCGACGTATTCATCCAGCCCGTCCTGTCCATAAAGGTGTTCGTACCATAAGGCTTCGGCATAGGTGGCAAATCCCTCATTGAGCCAGATGTCGCCCCAGTCCGCAAGGCTGACGCTGTCGCCAAACCATTGATGCGCCAGTTCATGCGCCACAACCAGTTCCGTTTCCTCCACGTCGTCCACGTCGATCATGTCGATTCCAAAAATGGACAGCGTCTGATTTTCCAGCGCCGCGCCAAATTCGGTATCCATCACCAGCGCGCCGTACACGTCGAAGGGATACGGACCGAACAATTCGCTGAAGTAATCGATCATCCTGCCCTGCCGCGCAAATGGCTCGCGGACATTTTCTTCCAGCCCGGTGGAATAATAATTTCGAATGGGAACGCCGCCTTCAGCTTCCATTGTTTCGATATCGA
>JACPVD010000323.1 GCA_016191895.1 Chloroflexota bacterium
ACGCCGTGCAATACCTGCTCATGCAAAGTCTCACCCGCGAAACGCGCAAACAAATTCTCAAACCCATGCCAAGCGGCGAATTTCTGGGCCTGCTCGATCAAATTTACGCCGTGACCGCTTAAGAGAGTTTCATGATCCTCAACCTTCCCTATATTCTCGAAACCCGCCGCAATCACGCGCTCGAACACGCCACGTTACATCTGCTGGCGAAAACGCACACTGGTCGCATGGCGGGACATTCCAACCCGACCGGGTTTTTCCTGCTCGGAAATTTTCCCACCCAGGATGTGTGGATCTCGGCCACCGAAGCATTGGAACGACTGCGAAACGGAGAAAGCGGGCTTGCGATTCATCCGGGTTGTGGAACGAACATGGCGACCACCGCGCTTCTTGCCGTGACGTTGGCCTGGCTCCCGCTTCGAGGAAACAAGTCCACCCTGATGCGACTCCTGCTCGCGCCCTTTGCTGTCATCCTCGCAGTGATCGGCGTTTTCCTTGCGCGCCCGCTCGGACCTCTTCTCCAAAAACGAGTCACCACCGAGGCGGACATGGGTAACATGCACATCATCGATGTTGTTTTCATCCGCAAGGGTGTGCATCGGGTGATCACCGGGTAAAAAATAGACCCATGCCCAACGTCATCTTCCTCTACGGCAACGACGAATTTGCCATCGCGCACAAACTGAAGGAATTCGAGTCCGATTTCAGCGACCCGACCACCGCCGGCATGAACACGGCGCATCTCGAAGCGCGGGCTATGTCCGAAGACGAATTAAACAACGCCGTCAACGCCATGCCGTTCCTTGCGCCGAAGCGGCTGGTGATTCTCTCCAACCCTTCCGCAAAATATAACAACCCCGCCGCGCGAAAAAAATTTGGGGAATACATCGGCAATGCCCCAGACACTGCGCGGCTTGTGATTCATGAAATCGTCGAACCAAAGGAAGCCGAGAAACACTGGCTGATGAAATGGGCGGCGAAGAACGCATCCGCCATCAAGACACAGGCCTTCATGCTCCCGCGCCAAAAAGACATGGCCGGCTGGATCGTCAATGAAACGAAGAATCAAAACGGAAGAATCGAGCCTGCCGCCGCGGCCAAACTCGCTGAAATGACCGGCGTGGATACCCGCCAGGCGGGGATGGAAATTGCCAAATTGCTGGCTTATGTCAATTGGGCCCGGCCCGTTCAAGGGTCCGATGTGGACGCGGTTTGCATCGTCACATCCCAGCAAAGCGTGTTCGATTTCGTCGACGCCTTGTCGCAAGGCAATGGAAAGATCGCGCAGCGGTTATTGCATCGCCTGCTTGAAAATGAAGACGCCTTCGCGTTGTGGGGCATGGTCGTGCGTCAGTTTCGATTATTGATTCAAGCGCGCGAAATTCTTGACGGCCGCGGCAACAAGGACGACGTGGCGCGCGCGCTGGGCGTTCATCCATTTGTAGCCGAAAAAACAACCGGGCAGGCCAATCGATTCACAATGGAATCTTTGGAAAGCATTTACCGCCGCCTGCTCGCCATCGATGAAAGAGTCAAAACGAGCCAGATCACATTAGATCTGGCTCTCGATACGTTGATCGTTGAATTGGCGGGAAGATAACTACGGTATCCCACCCCGGCATGGATAAACGGAAGGGTCATATCCCGAATACATGACAACAACACAGGTGACGGTATAGCCGTCGTCGTAATGCGCCGTAACATCCACGCCGACAGTAGAATACGCGGATGGCGCGTGGCTGAGCGTGTGCGGCTGGCCGCGATGTTCGGCGAAGCCTTCCGTTTTTGCGAGCGCCCTGTGAACAGAATCGGATTGCAGGGCGTCGTGAACGATCCGTATGGCCAGTTCGGTTCTTGCGTTCATTTTCATGTACATGCCCGGAACCGCCCCGATTGCCGCAATAACCATAAAGTTGATAATAAAAATTCTCATACTCGCCCATCCCTTGAAATCCAATGCGTCTACAAAACGGCGGCCAAGCCAGAAGAAGAGGAATGCAAGCGGAGTGAGCATGGCCGTAAACGGAAGCGACAAGCCAAGCAATACGAGAAAATTCAGCAGGGCGGAGATGGAATTATCGATAAAGTTGAGGATGAGAATTGCAACGGTCATGCCAAATGCCGAAAGCAAAATACTTTTCCACCCATCGGAAGATAACGCCGCCAGCCCGGCAAGGATTCCCCCCAGCGCGGCCCACAACGCCCATGCGTACGCAACTGCAGGCCAATCTATGTAAAGCGGCAGGTCTGGGAAGAGCCAGATGTTGATGAAACTGGAGGTGATCGCGGCGATGGTACCCACGGCAAGGCCGCTTAACGCGGCGAACCGCACGCGCATTTTTGTCTCAGGATGGATTCTTTTGTACGGAGAGTCTGGGGTGGTCATGCCGCTATTATAAAGCCTATCATTTTGCGATGTTTTTGCCCGCGCGTGTGATTTGCGCAGTTAAAACGTTTTTCCTGCGTG
>JACPVD010000324.1 GCA_016191895.1 Chloroflexota bacterium
GGAAGTGAAACCCGCGCTTGAACATGCGCGTCATGCGGGAATCCGCACGGTGATGATCACAGGCGACTTTCCCAATACCGCCAAAGCCATCGCCGAATTGATCGGCCTTCTGCGGCCCGGCAAGAACGTGTTGACTGGCGCGCAACTGGACAAACTCGATGATGCCGCACTTAAGAACATCATTGAAGATACCGATGTGTTTGCCCGCGTTTCCCCCGAACACAAGATGCGCATTGTGGACGCGTTGCAGGCCAATGATGAGGTCGTGGCAATGACCGGGGACGGCGTTAACGATGCGCCGGCGATCAAACGCGCAGACATCGGCGTATCCATGGGCATTACCGGTACGGATGTAGCCAAGGAAACCGCCGACATGGTGCTTACAGACGATAACTATGCAAGCATTGTCGCGGCGGTGGAGCAGGGACGCATCATCTACAGCAATATCCGCAAGTTTGTATTCTTCCTGCTTTCTTCGAATGTGGCGGAGATCATGATCATCTTCCTCGCCACTCTCGCGGGGTTGCCCGCCCCGTTGACCGCCATTCAACTTCTGTGGCTGAATCTCGTAACAGACGGCGCGCCCGCGCTGGCGCTGGCCATGGAAAAAGGCGATCCCGATATCATGGATCAAAAGCCGCGCGCCAAGTCTGAACCGATCGTGAATCGTTCGATGGGTATCGGCATTGCCGTGCAAACCGTCATGCAGACGGGCGCGGTGTTGACGGCATTCGTTTTCGGGTTGATCTGGCATCTCGAAACGGGAGCAGTCATCCCGTCGGGAACGAACGCGCTGTCCTTCGTCCTCAACCATGACTGGAGTGGTGTGGATGTTCAAACGGCGGAGACGATGGCCTTTGTCACGCTGTCGCTGGCTGAATTATTTCGCGCCTACACCGTACGCTCGGAACGCGCGTCTGTTTTCAAGATCGGAATCTTCTCGAACAAATATATGCAATATGCGGTCGGGCTTTCGATTGTGCTGTTGTTGCTCGTCTGCGCGATTCCGTTCCTGCAACCGATCTTCAACACGCATTTTCTTTCGGTGCGTGAGTGGACGGTTGTGCTGGGGCTGGCGCTCACGCCGGCGATTGCCGAAGAGATCACAAAATTCTTTTTGCGAAGAAACAAGGCCTGATGACAAAACTCCCGTCAGGGAGCGTTTCCTTGTCCAATTCCAAAACACCCCACATGCCTTTTTTTGTGGAGAAAATTTCTTTAAGAAACAGTCTCTTAGAGAACGGGAGTTTTTGTTCGAAAGTGATGAGTTTCGTCAGTTGTTTCCCGCTGTAAAAAAATATACAATCCCATCATGTTCAATGACCGCGATAAAAAAAGTTTGATCGCCATCAATCTTGGACTGGGCATCAATATCCTGCTGGCCTTTGTGAAAACGTTGTTTGGAATCATGGGCCACAGCCCGGCATTGCTGGCGGAGGGAATCAACTCCACCTCCGATGTGGCGTATTACATTGCGGCCAGCATCCTTGTGCGCCTTGCCAGCAAACCCGCCGACAGCGATCACCCATACGGACATCGTCAAATGGAAAGCATCGCTTCGGTGCTGATCGGGTCGTTCGTCGTCGCCACCGCCGTCGCCGTGTTCTGGGATTCGTTCGACAAGGTTTGGGACATCATGGATGGCCGCGCGGTTTCCGAAGGAGCGCAACCGTTTGCGCTGTGGGTTGCGCTTGGAACGGTTGCGATAAAAATCTTCCTCACGCTCTATGTCCGCAGGCTTGGACGCGAGACGAAGAATCCCATTGTGGAGGCGCTCGCCTACGATCATCGCAACGACCTGTTCTCCGCATCCGCCGCGTCTGTGGGCATCTTCCTCGGCCAGCGCGGACTGCCCTGGGTGGATCCGCTTGCGGGCGCATTGGTTGCCCTGCTGATCATGCGCACGGGAATTTTTGTCCTGCGCGAGTCGTCCACCGATTTAATGGGCGTTGTCCCAAGCCGCGACCTTGCGGAAAGAATTGCGGGATTGTTGAAGGAAGTGCCCGGCGCGAAACAACTGGAGGAATTGCAGGCGCATCGTTTCGGACCTCATATCGTGATCAACCTGACGATCGGCATCGACGGCGCGTTGAGCGTGCGCGAAGGCGATATCATCGCCAGCAACGTGGAAACCAAACTTGCAAACTCGATTCCCAACGTGCGGCGGGTGCATGTTCATTATCATCCAGCGGAGCGGCAGCATGAAGACATGTCGATCGACGAGATATTAAAGGCTTCGCAAAAACACGCCTCGGCGTATCATCCTGAGTTCTATGAGTGATTAATAAATTTGAGTGTGGGGTTGTGAGTGCGCTTCGCGCGTTCGCAACCCCACACCCCTTTCTTTAAAGTCTTTGCGTACTTTGCTCCTCTACGGTAAAAAAGATATATTCATTTTCTCTTCTTCAAAAATGCATGCATCCCCTTTAACATCTGCTTCCATTCGGATTCGGCGTCGAGTTTGCGCTGCACATCCTCCGCCCGTTGGCGCATGATCGACAGCACGCGCTCGTCCTCGCCGGCATCGAGCCAGAAGCCGTGATCGTTCCCGGCGCAATAATCCAGCCTGAGATCGTTCAAGCGGTATTGAAATTCGTCCAACGGTTCCCCGCATTGCGGGCATGGATATCCCGTTTGCGATTGGAAATGGACAAGAGACCCTTTGTGCGCGTCGTCATCGAAAGCGACATCTTCGAGTTTATCCAGTTCGTTGAAATCCAGCCACATACCGCGGCAGTTTGGGCATGAGTCCACTTCGATCATGCCTTTGTAATATTTTTTCACCAGTTGCGTATTGCATTTGGGGCAGTTCATATTTGCATATCCATTTCTACTCGCTCTGGTGCAGGGCGTCCACCGATTCCATGCGTGCCGCGATATAAGCGGGATACAAACCGCCCAGCAATGTAATCGCCAGTCCCATCACGGTGACCGAGATCACGCCATCCGGCGAGAACTGGGCGTAAATCGTGTCGGTAAAAATAATGCCGGTTGCGCCGATGTCGCCGATGTAGATTCCATGCACGGTGTAATACCAGACAATAAGCGATCCGACCGCGATTCCAAGAATCGATCCGGCGATGCCGATCAGCGTCGTCTCGATCAGGAACAAGGCCAATACCTGCCGCCCCTTCATGCCGATCGCCGTCAGGATGCCGATCTCGCGCATGCGTTCGAAGACCGACATCAACAGGGTGTTGACGATCACCGACGCGCCGACCGCCAACACAATGGCATTCAACACGCCCATGTATGCGTCCGAAAGTTCCACCGATTGCAGGATGAAACTGTTCATCTCCTGCCATGTTTTTACAACGTTATCGGGCGCGCGCAACGACTGCGCGACGCCTTCCGATTGATTCTGGTCATGCAACAACATGGTGATCGCGCTGGCATGATTCTCCGTCGCGGTGAGCGATTGCGTTTTGGAAAGCGGCAGGAACACCGTCGTTTCGTCGTAGGTGGGCGCGCCCGTGTTGTAGAGTCCGCAGACGGTGAAGATCGCCTCCACAGGTTGGCCGTTCGCATCGGTCAGGATCAGGCTGAGGGTATGTCCGGATGCGATGTTCAACGAGTCCGCCAATCGCTGGCCGATGTAAATTTTGTCGCGGTCATCTCCCATCAAATAATCCCCGCTGACGAGCGCCTCACGGAACGGCGCGTTGACTTCTGACTCTGGCTCCATGCCGATCACACGGACGTTCACCGATTCATCCCCGACCGTGAGAATGCCTCCCGTCCAAAGATACGGAGTCGCCGCCCGAACGGAATCCAACCTATTCGCCCGTCCGATGATGTCGTCTGGATTCTTGAGCAGGTCTTTCCACAGGAGGCTGTTTTTTTCCTCTTCGTACGACTCTTCGCGAATTTGAATGTGACCCGTTTGCAGGCGGATTCCCACATCCAATGCGCCCTGCAATTCCCCTTCGGTAACGCCACTCATGAAAATCAACAACGCCACCGCCGAACCGATCGCGAGAATGGTCAGCAACGTGCGGCGATGATTGCGAAAGAGATTGCGGTAGGCGATTTTGAAAAGATGGAACATGGGAATCAATTGATATACCAGGAGGGTCTGTGGTCTTTTTTCGTGGCACGTGTTGCGTGTTACGTTTTTAAATGTCCTCACACATGATGCAGCGCCTCGGCGGGTTCGCGCCTCGACGCCACGCGCGCGGGATACCACGCCGCAAGGACGGCCATGATGAACACCATGATCGCGCGGCGGATCATCATGGAAGGCGCAAGGGTTGCGTATGCCCGCTGGCCTATGAGCGCGGTGACCTCGGTCATTTCGGCGAATTGGGAATAATCCATGCCGTAGGTTGCAAAGTAGGCGATCATCAGCAGGCCAACGATCATTCCGGCGATCGCGCCCAACATGCCAAGAATGACGCCTTCGCTGAAAAACAACAACATGATCTGGCGCGGCCTCACGCCCAACGCGCCCAGCAGGCCGATCTCGCGCGTCCGCTCGAAGACCGACATCAACAGGATGTTCAAAATGCCGATACCCGCGATGAACAACATGATGATGCCAAAGATTTCCATGAACGCTTTATCCAGGTCCATGGTCTGCTTGATCTCGGGGTTATACACCACCCATGAATCGACTTCGTACTCCGGCAGGGCGGCCTGCAGGATCGGGGCAAGCGCGTCCTCCATTCCCACCTTCCCGAGCGCGACGATTACTTCCGTGGATTGATCGCGCAAATGAAAAAGTCCCTGCGCTTCCTTCAACGAAATGTATACCGTCTGCTTTTCGATGACGGTCAACCCGATGGAATACACGCCGACAATGGTCATCGTGCGGCGGCGCATTTGTTCGTGCGCGCCCCGCCCGGTGATAATAATGCGATCGCCCACCCAAACATTCATTTCCTCCGCCAGTCCTTCGCCGATCAACACATAGTCCAAATCGTCATAGCGCAGGAATCTGCCCGCCGAAATATTTTCCGCGATCAACCCATACGACCCTTCGACATCAGGCTCGATGCCTGTGATCGAAATGGAAAACTGCCCTTCGCGGTTCGAAGCCATACCCCCGGTGTTGATCCGTCGCGAAGCGGAGATCACGCCCGGCTGGGCAAGCGCGGTTTGAATCACTTCATCCGCATTTGCCATCGGCAACAGCGGCATGCGCTGGTATTTTTTACGGTACCCGGGCGCATGGATTTGAATGTTGCCTCCCTGCAAGCGCACAGCATTTCCAAAAATAGCCTGTCCCGCGCCTTCGATGAATCCATCGTAGAAGATGAGCAGGCCGAGGCCGAGTCCCATCGCGAGCATGACGATCAACGTTCGCCGTCGATTCCGCCAGACATTGCGCCACGCGAGGGTCAGGTAAAGTTTCATAAAACGATTGTACTCCACTCGCCTGTTGTGTCTGTAGTAGTTACCCAATTGCAGAAGCACGGTCCAAAGAACTGCCACGAATTACGCGAATTCGCGCAGACTGTTTTAAAAAGTTAGCGAAAATTCGTGAAATTCGCGGCTAAAAGATTTTGAATTATGTATGGCCTAATCTCGATGGTGGGATGCGTTTCGGGATTAAAATGGACGCATATGACCACCGTCCAACTCTTCGTCACCTGCCTTGTCGATTCCTTCTTCCCGCAAACGGGGGAGGCCGTAGTGGATATTCTCTCTCGCCTCGGCATCTCTGTCAACTTCCCCCCCGACCAAACCTGTTGCGGACAACCGCAATTCAACGCCGGTCTCCGCAAAGATGCGCGGGCTGTCGCGGAACATACAATCAGAGTGTTCGAAAAGACAACCGGAGATATCATCACGCCATCGGGTTCATGCGCTCATCATTTCAGGCACAACTATCCCGAATTATTCGAAGGCGATTCGGCCTGGCTTCCGCGTGCCAAGTCGCTGGCCTCGCGGACGTATGAATTCACCGAATACCTCGTGGACAAACTCAACGTCACCGACCTCGGCGCAACGTGGGACGGCTTGCTGACCTATCACCCCTCCTGCCACACCTTGCGCGGAATCAACGTGGATCGGCAACCGCGCGCCTTGCTCCAAAACATAAAAGGCGCAACGCTTGTAGACCTGCCCCATGCCGAAGAATGTTGCGGATTCGGCGGAGTCATGTCTATCGAGCATCCCGAGCTTTCAGCGGAGTGGCTAAAGCGAAAAATCTCCAATCTCGAAGCGACAAACTCTCCCACTCTCGTCGTCACCGATGCAGGCTGTCTCATGCATATCGCGGGCGGCCTTCACCGAAACAACAAATCGCAAAGAGTGATGCACATTGCGGAAATCCTGCATAATACCTGAAACCTGAAACCTGAAACCCATGACCACCTTCCGTTCCCGCATCCTCGAATCCATCAACAACGAATCCCTGCAAACCGCGCTGGACAACAACACCGAGCGCCGACTCAAAGGTCGCGCCGTTGCGTTTGAATCCATCCCCGACTGGCGAGAGAGAATAAAGCGCGCCCACGCCGTCCGCGCCGATGTGATCGAACATCTAGATGAATACCTTGCAAAGTTCATCGCAAAGAACGAAGAAAACGGCGTCATCGTCCACCGCGCAAAGGATGCGGCGGAAGCGATACAAATTGTTTTAAAAATCACGGACTCCAACCGCTTCGCGTCCAGACGTTGGAGTGAAACCGACGACAGGAGTCGTCGGACTCCATTATTAATCGCCAAATCCAAAAGCATGGTGAGCGAAGAGATCTCCCTCAACCACGCGCTGGAAAAAGAAGGTATCAATGTCGTCGAAACCGCTCTCGGCGAATACATTGTGCAATTGCGACATGAACGGCCGAGTCACATCATCACACCCGCCGCGCATCTCAAAAAGGAACAGGTCGCGGAACTCTTCCGCGAAAAACTCGGCATCCCCTACACCACCGACATCCCAACTCTCACTGCCACCGCGCGAAAAATCCTGCGTGAAGTCTTCCTCACCGCCGACATCGGCCTGAGCGGAGTCAACTTCGGGGTGGCGGAAACGGGCGCCGTCTGCATCATCACCAACGAAGGCAACGGACGCATGGTCGCCACGCTTCCGCCTGTTCACATCGCGTTGATGGGCATGGAACGTATCGTCCCAAATCTCAACGACCTCGCGCTCATGCTCTCGCTTCTTCCGCGCTCCGCAACGGGACAAAAACTCACGGTCTATACTCAGTTGCTTCATACGCCGCTCCCTTCGACTACGCTCAGGAAGAATCAAACGCGCCACCTCATCATCCTCGATAACGGACGCTCGCGCCTGCGCAACTCGCCGCTCAAAGAATCGCTTTATTGCATTCGTTGCGGCGCATGCCTGAATGCCTGTCCCGTTTTTCGCGAACTCGGCGGCCATGCCTACATTGGCAGTGATCTTTCCATCGCGCCCTATCCCGGGCCGATCGGTTCCGTCATTTCGCCGGGGTTGCTTGGCGAAAACTACGTCCACCTCGCGCAGGCATCGTCCTTATGCGGCGCATGCAAAGACGCCTGCCCGGTGGATATCGATCTGCCGAAATTACTCACTCGAGTGAGAGCGGGACAATCCCCTCACCCCCAGCCCCTCTCCCAAAGGGCGAGGGGAGAAGGAGCTGGACTTTCTCCTTTGACCAAATTCTTTTTGCGGATGTACACCCGCGTCGCGACTCACCCGGGCCTGTTTGTGGCGTCACAAAAATTCGCCGCGCTGGGAACTTTTCTCTTCGCCCCTTTCTCGCAATGGATTCGTCTCCCCGCATTTACAGGCTGGGGCTACAGCAAGGACTTTCCAAGATTTGCAGGGAAACCATTTCGGGAGAGGCGCAAGAGTAAAAAAGTAGACAAGGAAACAGGGAGACAGTCTGGCAGGTTTGAAGGCGGGCAGGTTGAAACGTTGGCGGATAAAAAGACGGAAGATTTTGCAGATTCTGCGTCTCGATTTATAAACGAACTCACCGCGCTGAATGGACATGTACATCAAACCCACAATGCCACAAAAGACATCGTCGAATTTTTGAAACAGCGTGGCGTGAGTAAAATTCATCTTGAACCGAATACGCTGGACGAAAATCTTTTGCGCGAGGCGAATATTGAAATTGCAAACGCGCCCGACCCGCAGATCATTGTCGGCGCAACAAAGGCCATTTGCGGGCTGGCAGATACCGGGTCCGTATTGATCGCGGATGGGGAGGGGAGTCCGCTCGAGGCGTCACTGCTTCCCGAAATCCATATCGCCGTCTTGAAGTCGTCCGATATTCTGCCGTCGTTGAAAGATGCAATGGCATTGGTTAAAGGGAGGAATGTGGTCTTCATCACGGGGCCGTCGCGCACCGCCGATATCGAAATGACGTTGACCATCGGCGTGCATGGGCCGAAGGAAATTCACGTGTTTCTCACTTGACATCCGCGCATCGCGGTCATATACTGACTTCACAATTGAACGGGGAGCCTGCCCGACAGGCTGAGAGGAGCGCAACCGCTCGACCCGCATTACCTGATCTGGTTAATACCAGCGGAGGGACTCTTGATTCAATAACAGCCATCCTCCGCCATCGGAGGATTTTTTGTTCGTAAAACGCATCATCATCTTCGCCAATGGCGATTTACCCAACCCCGAAAAGGCCCGCGCTCTTTTGCGCGAGGACGATTTCATCATCGCCGCAGATGGAGGAGCACGTCACGCACTTGCATTGAAAATAACACCCAACTTCATTATTGGCGATATGGATTCTCTTCCTTCAACTTTCAACCTGAAACCTGAAACCTTCATCCACTTTCCCAAAGACAAAAACGAAACCGATCTCGAACTCGCCATCCAACACGCGCTGACATTAAATCCCGAACAAATCATCATCATCGCCGCGCTCGGCGGTCGAATCGACCAGACCCTCGGCAACATCGCCCTCATCCTTCGTCCTTCGTCCGCAGTCCTTCGTCTTGATGATGGAATCGAGGAAATTATTCCCTGCCGCGACAACGTTCAAATCACCGGCGCAATTGGCAACACCGTTTCGCTGATTCCCTGGCAGGGAGAAGTCACAGGCGTCTTCACCGAAAACCTGCGCTGGCATCTTCATCACGAAACGCTCTACCCCGATAAAACGCGCGGCATCAGCAACGAAATGACTGCCGACATTGCAACCATTCAGATCAGATCAGGCTTGCTGCTCATCACCCACCGCACTGAAAACTGATCACTGATCACTCATACTAAAGGATATCCCATGAAAAAGTATTCCCAATTTCCACTTGCCACTTTCTACCTTCTTTCCTCTTTCGTCTTTCTTCTAGCCTCCTGCGCCCCCAAAGGCCCCGCCACCCTCACCGTCATGACCCACGACTCCTTCGCCATCAGCGAGGATGTTGTGAAA
>JACPVD010000337.1 GCA_016191895.1 Chloroflexota bacterium
GCGATGCAGAGTAAAAAAATGGAAGCGGAAACTTCGCCCGCGTCGAGGTCGTTGCGGCGGGCGAGCACGATCAACCCTAATGCGAGGATGACCAAAAATGCGGCCTGGTCGAGCAAAAGGAATAACGCCGCGGCGACGGTCACTTTGCCGGCGGGATGCCCGCGCCGCCGCGCTTCGGACGCGAAGAGCGCGATTCCGCCCACGCCGGCAGTGGGCGCCACGACATTGATAAAGTTTGCCGCTGTGGCGATTTTACTTAACGTGAACACAGACTCATGTACCCCCAATAAATGAAAAATCGATTGGTACATTCGAGCGGTTGTAACAAACCATATCAACTGCACAAGAATGGCCAGCATGAAAAATGTCAGATGTGCTTTTCGCAGGGTGAGCAGGATCGTTTCAAGTTCGCTGAAACTGATCGCCACCACAGCGATCCCCAGAAAAAGAATTACGATAACGAACAACTTTTTCATTTGGGTGATTTATGTATCTTTTCAAAAGAAGGGAAAAGTGGGGTGTTGTGAGCGCGTTTTGCGCGCTCACAACACCCCACGCCCTAATCTTTCCATTTTCAGGAATTAATCGCGGCTGCGCCCGCTGACGAGAGAAACGTAATAGAGCAACTGAAGAATGGCGGTCACAAGTCCCGCAACATAGGTCAATGCGGCGGCGTTGAGTACGGCATTGACTCCTCGCTCCTCCTCTTGAGTTTGGATGATGCCGGTCTGCACGAGCAGGCGTTTGGCGCGGGCGGAGGCATCGAATTCCACAGGCAGGGTGGCAAGCGCAAAGACCGCTCCGCCGGCGAAGACCAGCACGCCCAGCCAGGCAAGTTGGGTAAAGTTCAGTAGAAGGCCGATCATGATCAGTATCCAGCCGAGATTCGATCCGATGTTCACCATCGGCACCAGCACGGAACGAAAACGCATGGGGAAATAATCCTCCGCATCCTGCATGGCGTGACCGAGTTCATGTGCTGCGATGGCGACCGATGCGATCGAGGCCACATTGGCAACGCCGGGCGAAAGATAAAGGGTCTTGTTACGCGGATCATAGTGGTCGGTGAGGTTGCCGGCCACGCCCTGGATCTGCACGCCATACATCCCGCCTGTGGACAAGAGACGGTGGGCGGCCTGCGCCCCAGTAAGGCGGCTTTGCGCAGGCACGCGGCTCCATTTGTTATAGGAATGGCGCACATACCATGAGGTGATTCCCATCAAGATCAAGGCGGGAATCATGAAGAGCAGGTAGGTTGGGTCAAAGTAAAACATGTCTGTTTCTCCTTACTTTGAGGAGGACGATTCGTTTTGGCGAATCGCCCTTTCGATTGGATACAAAAACGTCTACGCAGACGGAATTTTACGGTTGCGGCGTCACCGGCACAGATGTGGGGATGGGGGTTCCATTGATCAATGCCAGAAGGGTTTCGATGGCGGCATCCAGTTGCGGGTCGCGTTTTTCCTTGCGGTCTTCATCTGTCATCGGGACCACCACATCAGGCGTCAGGCCGATCTCGTGAATCGTGTGTTCCAGCGGGGTGAGCCAACGGGCAATCGTGATGCGCACTGCGCCGTTCTCGTTGCTGAGCGGAATCCAGTTTTGTACCGAGCCTTTGCCGTAGGATATCATGCCGACGAGTTTCGCGCGCTCATGATCCTGCAGTGCGCCGGCGACGATCTCCGAAGCGGACGCCGACCCTTCATTGATCAGTACCACCATGGGAATATCGGTATCCGTTGCCAGACCGCCGGAGATGACATCGTAGGTCTTTCGGCTTCCGTCGCCGTATTGTTCATAAAGCACAACACCGTCGCCCACAAATTGAGAAACGACCTCCACAGAGGTTTGCAGGTATCCGCCGCCGTTGTTGCGCAGGTCGAGGATGATCCCCTTGGGGTTTTGCGCCATCAACTCTTCGAGCGTGGCAAGCAATTCGGATGTGGTCTTCGCGCCGAAGGTGGTCACTTGAACATAGGCAATGTCGTTTTCGAGCATCTTGCCTGAAGCGGATTTGATGGTAATTTTTTCGCGCACGATGTCGAATTCCAACAGGTTTTCATCTCCCTCGCGGAAGATCGTAAGATGAACAGTAGTGCCCGCCGGGCCGATGACTTTGGTGCGCGCCACTTCAGCCGGAACGCCGGTCATATCTTCGCCGTCGATGGCGACCACCTGATCGCCGGACAGGAGGCCGGCGCGTTCGGCCGGGGAGCCGGGCATGGGGCTGGTGATGGTCAAGTAATCGGTGGATGTATCCACATAGGCGCCGATTCCCTCGTATTCCCCTTCGAGGCTGGAGGTGGCTTGCTCGTAGTTATCGGGGTCCATGTAAGTGGAGTGTTTGTCGCCAAGCGCTTCCATCATGCCGCTGATCGCGCCGCGCATCAAAGCGACGTCATCCACGGGCTGGTCTACAAAGTTGTTGTGGACGAGATTCCACGCTTCCCAGAAAGGGGCAAAGAGGGATTGGAGTTCCTCCGGCGTCGATTGTTGCTGGTTGGCGTCTGCTGTCGGTGGTGCAGCGGGGGTCGGCGCTTGCAGGCCAGGGATTCCGGGGATGCCGGCAAACGGTACCAGTTGGCCGGATATGAATCCGCCGGCGAAGGAGCCGAGTACCAGAACAATCGCGACCAGCGCGGCAAAAATATACTTTAAAGTGTTGTTCACAATAAGCCTCCAGAAAATTTACTTGCTCTTGGGAGAAGATACCAGCCAAGTATTAAAGCACGCTGAATTCCTTGTACGATTTGTGTAAGAGACCACCGCGCGGAGCAAGCCGGAGACTTGCTCTACAGGAAATGATCAGGAGAGATTCGAGTCTGGGTTGTTCTTTGCTTTTTCCAAATCCTCCATTTGTTTGCGGAGTTCGTCCATCGAGTCTTCCTTTTTTCGGTTGGGCGGATTCAACGCCTTGCCAAGCGATTCAAAGATATTCCTGCTTCCCGATCTTGTCGCGCCGCGCACAATGCCATACATGACGAAATTGATGCCGACGATCAAAACAATGAACAAAAGTGCGGCAATGGCCGCTGTGCTTGATTCCATTTTATTGAACCTCCAAAATATTTTTCAATTCCTTCCAGTCGATGAAATGCGCATCGGCCTCATTGGCCAGGGGGGTGTCTTTGTATAAAATACTGAACATGCCGATTTCGCGGGCGGCGCGGGTGGTGCGGGGCAGGTCGTCGATCATCACACAGCGCGAGGGATCGGTCTCGCCGGCGAGGCGCATGGCAATGTCGAACGACTCGGGCATGGGCTTGCAATATGGCGCAACCGTCGTCACATCGATGACGGTTGAAAAGAGATCGCGCAGGTGGAGGGTTGTCAACACTCTGTCGGCGTGGGGAATGTCTGCGTTTGTGAAGATCAGGTTGCGGGTCGGGA
>JACPVD010000338.1 GCA_016191895.1 Chloroflexota bacterium
CGCGCCGCCATCTCCATTCAACACGCTTTAAATGCGGCGAACCTCCTTACCGATGAAGAACTCGATATCCATGTCGCCATCGGCATAGACTACGGGAAGATTCTGATCATCAACAACGAGGATATTTTCGGCGACGCCGTCAACCGCGCCTGCAAGCTGGGCGAGGACGTGGGACACGCGGACGAGATTCTCATCACCAAACAGGCAATGGAACGCATATCCAGGGAGGCGGAAATCGAGGGCAACGCGGTCGAGATCAGCATCAGCGGGATGAGCATCCCTGCGTATTCAATTCAATACAAGCCGAGGGCAGACGAAGAGTTGGATTAAAAGGCGGTACGGCAATCAACAGGCTGAATCAGATCCACAGGTCCAAAAGCACGCCAATTCCCGTCATGACAAATGGCAGGAAGGTCGCGGCAATTACCCGGTAAACATCCCAGTTTTCAAAGGGCCATGTGGGGGCCTTTTCGGCCAATTCGAGCATGGAGCGCAGGGCGGCAATATGACTGTCTTGATCGAGCCTTTTATCTATTGCCAGGTCCTTCATCAACCGGTCGTATTCATCTTGAAGCGAATCCGATATTTGGCGGACGGCATCCATCCGGGAGATCAGCATACTTCGATGCGCCTGCCAGAATGGAAGCGAAAAAGCCAGCGGGACGAGGAGCAGGTATAGAATTAAGTAGATCGCATCTTCGGGGAAAAGCGGCTTGCTCCAAAAGAATCGCATCGCAATGAACATGCCCAACACCCCGCCAAACCCCGCAAACCATAACCCATAACGAGTGATCGTCTCAAAGGATTCGCTGTACCGGGACTGCCCGATCAGGACCGGCAGTTTGATGTGCAGGTAGGCTCGGTTCAAGTTGAACGCCATCGTCATATGCCTTGCCACCGCAAGGATGATGAGATAGAACAGGAGAAACCGCGATAATTGCAGGATGACCGCCATCAACCAGTTGTAGCTATACCATCGAACTCCCATTAAATCGACGACAAAAGAAAACCCCAACGCCATCACCCCCGCGCCCGCCAAAGCCCCAGCCAGCCACATACGCGAAGTGGCATGGGCAATTCGCGCGGCGCGCAACACTCCGCCTTGCAGATCGCCGGGCAGGAGCGGGAGCGCCTTCCGGTACACCCCGGCAATCTGGCCCGGCTGCCAGATGTAAAATAACATCACAACAGGGTGAATGAACAAAAACCCCGCCATATTGACCCGGTCTGCGATGCTGCTGCGGTCCAGCCCTTCGCGCGGCAGGAGAACGCCAAACAGGGCGGGAAGCGCAAACATGTAAACGGCAAAGGTCGAAAAACTCAAGAGCGCCGCCTGCCAGGGTTTAATTTTTAAACGAAAGAGGAAGCGCCCGAGCGGATCCCAGCCAATCACATCTTGAGAGGTAATCGAAGTTTCCATGCGCGTTCCTCCGTTGAAAGTTGGGGTTATTTACGACGTTATTTTTTCCAGCACATCGATCGCATTTTGGATCCGCTGCAAGCAAACATCCCGCCCGATGATCTCCATCGACTCGAACAGCGGCGGGCTGACCTTTTGCCCGGTGACGGCGACGCGCAGGATGCCGAAGACCTGATTGGCGCTGAATCCGCTTTCTTCGACGTATGCCCGCATGGGGGCTTCGCATCGTTCGTGACTTATATCTGGTTGCGCTCCCAGAATCTGATACGCCCTTCGAGCGATCTCCGCCGACTGCTTGGCATCCAGTCCTTTGGCGATGAGGTCTTCAGGGTTGGGCGTCACCTCGTCTTTGAAAAAGAACGCGCCAAAGGAAATGCAATCGTCGAGGGTCACAAGACGCTCGCGGATGAGCGGAATGATCTTCAACAACACATCGTCGCGGAAGTTGAGTCCCTCACGGGTGAAATAAGGCTTGAGACGGGCTGCCAGGTCATCGGTCCGCATGAGCCGGATGTGCGTCGCGTTGAAGTGATCCAACTTTTGGAAGTTGATCGCGGCAGGAGAGGGAGTCAAAGAGTCGATGCTGAATCTTTCGATCATCCGATCCAGGGTCATTACATCGTCTTCCGGCACGCCCCAGCCCATGAGCGCGATCCAATTGAGAACGCCTTCGGGGGTGTAGCCGAGTTCCTGCATGTCGCCGAGGAAAATGGAATAGCCGTCCTTCATCGCTTCGGCGCGGTCGCGTTTGCTCATCTTGCCCTTGCCGCTGGGTTTGAGGAATACCGAAAGATGCGCAAACACCGGCTCGTCCCAGCCGAACGCGCGGATGACGTGGATGTGAAGCGGCATGGACGGCAGCCACTCGGAGCCGCGGATGACGTGCGTGATTTCCATCAAGTGATCGTCCACCATCGCGGCGAGGTGATAGGTGGGCAGCCCGTCGGACTTCAAAAGAACGGAGTCGTCGAGGGCGGAATTTTCGGTGGTGATGGAGCCGCGCAGCAGGTCTGCGGTGGTGATCGAACCTTCCTTCGGCATCTTGAAGCGGATGACGTATTTCTCGCCCGCGTCCACGCGGCGGCGCGCTTCGGCGGAATCGAGCGCGCGGCAGGTTCCGTCGTAGCGCGGGTTTTGTTTGTTCTTCATTTGTTCCTGGCGCACTTTATCCAGGCGATCAGGGGTGCAAAAGCACGCAAACGCTTTTTCCATTTCGACAAGTTTCCAGGCGTGCTCGTGGTAAATGGCGCGGCGCTCCGACTGGCGGTAGGGGCTGTGCGGTCCGCCGATGTCGGGACCTTCGTCGTACTGCAAGCCAAGCCAGCGCAGTCCGTTGATCAGTTCCTGTTCCGCGCCGGGCTCGTAGCGTTTCTGGTCAGTATCTTCGATGCGAAGGATGAATTGTCCGCCCAGGCGGCGGGCAAGCAGGAAGGGGTAAAGCGCCGAGCGGGCATTGCCGATGTGCATACGTCCGGTGGGAGATGGGGCAAAGCGGGTGCGGGCAGGTTTTGTAGACAAGAGTTTCTCCATGAAGGTGAGATGGGAAGTGGAAAGTGGAGATTAAAATTCCAATTCTTTTTGGCGCATGACGACGGATTCCACCAGCCCGATTCCGATCATCAGCGCAGTGAGACCCGAACCGCCGTAACTGACAAATGGAAGCGGCAAGCCGGATACCGGCAACAGGTTGAGATTCATGCCAATGTTGACCGCGCCCTGAAAAAAAATCAGCGTGGCGACGCCGATGGCAAGCATGGAGCCTGCCACGTCCCGCGCCTTTTGCGCCGCGCGGATACAGCGCCAGACGACAACGCCCAGGGTCAGGATGATCAGAACGCCGCCCACCATGCCAAACTCCTCGGAGGTTGCCGCGAAAATGAAGTCGGTGTGGCGGACTTTCAAGAAGCGCAACTGGGTTTGCGACCCGTACCCATATCCCTGCCCGAGCAGTCCGCCCGAACCGACGGCGATCAGAGCCTGTTGCACGTTGTAGCGGTTGCCGAAGGTGTCGTCGGGGTTTGGCACCACGAAATTGACGATACGCTCCTGCTGGTATGCCTGCAAACCGGGTATTTTTACGCCCAGCACCGAAAGGGCAATGACGGTTCCGAGCAGGATAAAACCGGCAGCCGCGGCAATGACCACATGCCGGATCTGAATCCCGTTCACCCAAAGCATGACCACCAGGATCACAG
>JACPVD010000339.1 GCA_016191895.1 Chloroflexota bacterium
ATTGTCCGAAATAACATTCGTCGTCCCTTGCAACAACCTCCGCGGGAATATCGAAATTTCCCGTATCGACCGCGGCCTGCAGACGGGCCTTCCACATGCTGTGCGAAGCGATTGCTGATTTGATCTCGTTTTCGAGCGCCATTGATGTTCTCCTTATGGGTCGGGCGGATACTGCAAAATTATACGCCTGCTTGTTTTGAAAGGCAATAAACAGCCGATTCAGACGGTCATTGATGTTACGCGCCCCGCGCTTACACTCCCTGTCACTACGCGGCTCAAGCGATACCGGGACGCGTGTCGCTCAACACGAAGGCTTTTGCCCAAGTCAATTTATGAAGAGATCGGGAAATCCGGGCGAAACTGGTAGCGCTCCAAAACCGCCTGGAGCGCGCCATCATTTTCAGCGTCGATCTCGACAAACTCAAACCCGATGTTGAAATTCCCCGGTGACTCATCCGGCCGGCACCATGCAATGCGGGCGGGAATTGTCAAGCGGGGCAAAGAGACATTCTCCAGGTTGCCGGGCAGGTCGATTCGCAGCGTTATCCCTTCGCCAACCTGCGCCGAACGTTCGCCAATCACCATCGCGCCCTTCATCGTCAGGTCATAGACGTATCCCAGCAGCGTTTTTTTCTTTGCATCGTACGCCGGCGTAAAAGAGATCAATTTTCTTCGCTCTTCTTTTCTATGCTCGCTCATGGCATGCTCCTTGCGCTCCCTCAGATTATACGTCCGCATCGAATGAACCGCAACAAAGACATCCCTGGTAACGCGACATTTATGTCGCGCCTTTGGACCGCGACTTGAAAGCCGCGCTACGGTTATAATAACGCGATGAATTTTTTCCTCCCCGAAGACAATCTGGCCCGCGCCGTGCCCGAAGAGACAAAGATAATATCGCTGGCCGCGCAGCCCTACCCAGATGGCTATCGTCTGCGCGTCAATCTCGAAGTAACGCCGTTTCAAAAGCGCCCATACATCGAAGTGACCCTCAGCGACTCGAACGGCGATGAAGCGGCGTCCACGAGCATCGTCGAGCCGCTTTCGTGGAATCTCGAATTCACCATGCACATTCGCGGCGAACTCAACAATCCGTACACATTGAGCGCGAGATTGTATTACCCCGACGGACCATCGAACGACCCGCTGATTTATTCATTTGATGTGCGTCCTTCGACTGCCGCTCAGGACGATACCGATCAGGGCGAACCCGAGGCCTGATTCCGATCAATCGATATTTTCCATGCCTTCACCTTTCCCCCCCTCTCCCGCCAAAGGTTCTTGCGACAGTGGAATTGCCGCGAGAACGACGAAAATAGTTCAATCAGCAGTTGCACTGCTGACTGGCAACCGTTCAGGTTTTGCACTCAAAATTTGGTCGTCATTGATCATCCTCAGCCTCCTGCTCATCGGATGCTCCAACGCGACAGAGACTCCCACCGCTGAATCTGAGATCGATCTCACTCCGATCATCCAGGCCACAAGCACGCCGGTCATTATCCGATACAGCGGCGAGGGTAATCTTGTCTTTCTTTCCATCGAAGAAAACGGATACGCCCATCTCTTCGTCCAAAGCAACCCGCCGCAGGATTTGCCGCTGACACGAATCACAAGCGGCAACTGGAACGACACCTCCCCCGCCCTCAGCCCCGACCGCACAAAACTCGCCTTCGCATCCGATAGAAACGGCTTCTGGGATTTATACGTGATGAACTTGCACAGCGGCGAAGTGACTCAGATCACCGGCTCCCCTGAATACGATTCTTCGCCGTCGTGGTCGCCGGATTCGCAATGGCTTGTCTTTGAAACCTACTTAAACGACAATCTCGAAATTTACGTTGTATCGGTCAACGACCGTACGCAACCGATCCTTCCAATCACGCAAGACTCATCCTCCGATCACTCTCCCGTTTGGGCGCCGGATGGCCGGCACGTGGCCTTCATCTCCTCGCGCGGAGGCGACAGCGACGTATGGCTCGCTAATCTCGATCTTACCGGCGTAGATAGATTTCAAAACCTGAGCAACACACCTTTTGCTTCTGAAAATTATCCGCTCTGGAATTACGACGGCTCGCAATTATTGTGGTCGTCCATTTCACAGACCGTCGGCTTTAGCGGACTGTATATCTGGAACACAAACGAACCAAATCGTTCAGCGTATTGGGTCGGCGATGGAACGTGGGGCGCGTGGAACGAAACCGCCGATAAGATCGTCGCCATCACCAGCGGACCCAACCAACAGTACATCACATCCTACAACATCAACGGAACCCTGCTCCTCGCACCGACTCCCGTCCACGGCCGCGTGCGCGGGCTGGCATGGGGACTTGCCGATCTGGCCGACCCATTGCCCGGCTCGTTTGCACAATCCGCCATCGTCACGCCCCAGATATTGTGGGCGCCGGCCATCACCCCGGCAGACGATGTACCCGGCCAACGCTGGCATGTTGTCGCTGTAACAGATGTGCAGTCGCCATACGCGCAACTGCACGATCTTGTGGATGAATCCTTCAACGCGCTGCGCAACCGCGCCATCATCGAAACCGGCTGGGACGTCCTCTCCAGCCTTGAAAATACGTTTGTGCCGCTCACATCCAGCCTCGACCCCGGCCTCGGCGAAGACTGGCTCTACACCGGCCGCGCATTCGCCGTCAACCCGCTCATGGCCGATACAGGCTGGATGGTCGTCCTGCGCGAAGACATCGGCGCGCAAACTTATTGGCGGGTGTACGTCCGCGCAACGATTCAAGACGGCTCACTCGGCGAACCGATTCACAACGCGCCCTGGAATTTGAGCGCGCGCTATGAACTTAATCCGCGCACGTATGAACAAGGCGGAGAATATGCGGATGTGCCTCCAAGTTATTGGATCGACATGACCGCCCTCGCCGCGACCTTTGGCTGGGAACGCCTGCCCGCCCTCCCCAACTGGCGGACGTATTATGCCGGCGCGCGATTCACCGAATTTGCCTTAACCAGCGGATTGACCTGGTACAACGCCATGCTGGAACTGTATCCCATTGACGCGCTCATCACTCCGACCCGAGTCCTGGCTCCGAGTCTGACGCCCACCCGCACCCCGACGCCGACGGAGACTAATCCGCCCACGCGCACGCCGCGCCCCACACGCACGCCCACTGTATCGCCGACTGCGACGCTATCGCCCACGCCAACGCTTTCACCGACACCGACAGTGACTCCCACGTCCACGCCTACCCCACCGACGGTGATTCCGTAATAGTATCGGAGTCCAAAGTCTCCAGACTTTGGACTCTCTCGCAAAACAACGACTGGCGCGGAGTGGTTGGACTTCAGTTTATTCTTTAGAAATGAAAACCAAACTCATCCTCTCGATATTCTTTCTTTTCCTCACTTCTTGCGCCAAGCAAAAGGTTTTAGTGGCGACCACCCCAACGCCTGTAGTGGCTGATTGGCTGGACCAGCCTCAAGTCACGTTTGTTGCGCCGCAGACTCCTTCACCAGTACCATTTCAATTCAACCTCCCAACTCCGGGAGCGGAACCAGTTTCGGGCTGGCGTCCTCCGCTATACCCTGTCCCGTGGGCGATGTCGGCCTATGACCATTTTTATTTTACGCGTCCCGTTGCCGCGGATCAGGTGAACTGGCCGATCGCGGATTATCGTTACGGCGGAATTTTCTTCGCGCAAAATATCATCCATACCGGCATCGACATCGATGCGGAGCGAAAAGCGCCCATTACGGCGGCGGGGCCGGGGACAGTCGTTTGGGCGGGCTGGGGTTTATTCACCGAAACGCCGACAAACGACAATGATCCATACGGACTTGCAGTCGCCATCCGCCACGACTTTGGCTACAACGGACAACAACTTTATACCGTGTATGCCCACATGCATGAAGTGATTGCAGTGGTCGGGCAACATGTGGAAACCGGGGAGATCATTGGGTTGGTCGGCGCGACAGGCGCGGTGACCGGGTCGCATGTCCATTTTGAAGTGCGGCTTGGCGATAATTCATTTCATGACACCCTCAACCCTGAATTATGGATCGCTCCCCCGCAGGGATGGGGCGTACTGGTCGGCCGCGTGATGGATGAGAAAAAAGATACCATGCGCCACAAGGAAGTATATGTGATCTCCGAAGCGACTCAACGCTCTTATTTGGTGAGAACCTACGGAAGCGGCGGCGCGGCCAATGCCGCCCCTTACTATAATGAGAATTTAGTGCTGGGCGATTTGCCTGCGGGAATTTACAAACTCATCATCTCCTATGACGATGAAAAGAAACCCGCCCAAACGTGGGTGGAGATATTCCCCGGGCAGGTGACCTACTTTACATTCGAAGGCATAAACGGGTTTGATACCACCCGTCCGCCCGCGCCGACGCTGGAGTTTTTGCCCGCGTTGCCGGCAACGCCGACGCCAAAGCCTTGATTATTTTTCTCTTGACGTACTGAACATCTGTGCTATACTCTCGCAACACACTAACTCTTAACCCTTCACGGTTAAGGCATTTACACACTTACACAAGTATTGGAGACCCAACCCATGGCACGTAAATCAACCCGCGCACAAGCAGAAGCCCCTGAAAAAAATCAAAATATCGACAACGCAAAACGCGCTGTCCTCGACAAAGCCGTTGGCGACATCCTCAAGCGTTACGGCGACGGCTCGATCATGCGCCTCGGCGAAGCGCATGGAATGGTGACCGAGATCATCCCCACCGGCTCACTCTCGCTCGATATTGCCCTCGGCGTCGGCGGCATTCCACGCGGACGCGTGATCGAGATCTACGGGCCTGAATCTTCGGGTAAAACCACGCTCTGTCAACACATTGTGGCTGAAGCGCAAAAACTCGGCGGCACCGCCGCATTTATCGATATGGAACATGCGCTTGACCCAGCCTACGCCGCAAAACTCGGTGTGGATATCGACAACCTGCTCGTCTCACAGCCCGACACCGGCGAGCAAGCCCTTGAAATCGCTGAAACCCTCGTGCGTTCCGGCGCAGTGGATGTGGTCGTCATCGACTCAGTTGCCGCGCTCGTTCCACGCTCTGAAATCGAAGGCGATATG
>JACPVD010000340.1 GCA_016191895.1 Chloroflexota bacterium
CAAGTGACAGTCACCTCGCAGGTGACTGTCACTTTAAGTACAGAAATCCCGCCATCTTTTCTGATGACGGGACTTTTGCTAATGGGGTTACGGCGTTGTGGTGTTGGTGGAGGTCGGCGTCGGTGTCTCTGTGCTTGTTGGCGTCGGCGTTGCCGAGGGCGCTTGGGTGGAAGTCACTGTTGGTGTGGCAGTGGGCGGCGTTGTGGAGCCCGCGTTGTAGATGATGGGCGCAACCCAAAGGGCGCGATCGCCTGTCGGTGAGCCGGTGGCGAGTACTGTAAGAATGAATTTCACATCCTGGCCGGCAAGCGGGGTGAGGTCGATATCGGCAGTGTAGAACTGTCCTTCATAGCGTTCGACAAATGCCCAGAACGTTTGCACCGAGGAACTTCCCGAAACGGAGTAGTCGAGTCGGAAGACTACATAGCAGGATGTGGCGCCGTTTTCGCAATTCACGATGCTTCGGAATTTATCGCCGCTCTTCACTTTATACGAGGGGTAAATTCCCTGAATGTAGCCGTTGGAAACATTTTGCGGGAAGGTGATAAGGCCGGGGCGGTTTTCGACCGTGCCATTTTCCAACTTCGGCGAGTTGGTAATGAGGACGAAGCCTTTCGCGTCGCCGTCGGTTCCGGGACAGGGCAATGTTCCCGCTCCGCTGTACCATGTTGCGGCACAGACGTTTGCGACAAAGTCATATGCTGTGCCGGGGAGCGGAGTAGCGGGAGTGGAGGGAGTGACCGGCGTAACAGCAGTGGCCGGCGGAGAAGACGAACCGGCAACTTTGATCTCGACCCAGAACGATTTCGTGCCGGCAGAGCCAATGCCAAACGCGGCGCCGGTGCTGTTCTTGAGTTTCCAGTATCCGCGGTAGGTGCCGCTGGTGGAAGGCGCAGTCAGGTTGATGGTGATATCCACAGTCTGGCCGGGGGCAACCGAGGTGGGAATGATGGCAGAGTCGGGACCGCCCATCTTTTCGCCGGAGTCGAAGATCAGGCTGTAGTTTGTCCATGTGCAGGTGCCGACGTTCTTCAAGCGCCATGTCTTCGCGAATGTGGCATTGGGCTGGAAGGATGTGCCATCGGGCACGGTGACATCTTTGATGAATTGAGCGCGGTCACATGCGGCGGGCCCGGGCGTCGGCGTCTTGGAAGGCGTGGGCGAAGCCAGTGTGCCGGTCACGGTTGGCGAGGGCGTGATCGTCGGGCCTGTTCCGCCGGCGCGGGCAATGACCGGGTTACCCCATAAGGCGCGGTCACCGGTTGGGGAGCCATAGGCGGAAATCACGAGGACGAATTTCACATCCTGCCCGGCCAATGAACTCAAATCGAGATTGGCGTTGTAGGTGAGTCCTTCATATTTTTCGCGGAAGGTCCAGAAGGTCTTAAAGGCGCCGGAACCGATTTGATAATCGAGCCGATAGGCCACGTAACAGGTCGTCGCGCCGTATTCGCACCCAATGGTGGATTGGAACCGGTCGCCGCTTTGGACTTTGAAGGCCGGGTATACCGCCTGGATATATCCATTGTTGACGTTGTTCGGCGCAAAGAGCAGGCCGGCCTGCCCGGATTCGATTCCATTTTCAAACTTGGGCTTGTCCTTCTTCAAAGCAAAGCCGTTTGCACTGCCATCGGTTCCGGGGAAGGTCAACGAGCCCGCTCCGCCCGACCAGACTGCGGATGCGGCATTTGCGGTAAAGTCGTATCCGGTACCGGAAGAGGAGGTCACGTTGATCTCGACCCAAAATGTTTTATTCGCGGTCGAACCAATTCCAAACGCCCCGCCCTGCGCGCTCTTGAATTTGTAATAGCCGAAGTAATGTCCGGCGGAACTCGGCGCGGTCATATCCACGGTGATATCGACGGTCTGGCCGGGATTCACAGTGACTGGCAGGGGCGATGAGGCCGGAGCGCCCATCTTCTCGCCGCTGTCGAATATCAGCGAGACGTCGTTGCTTTGCCATGCGCACGACCCGATATTTTTCAACCGCCAGGTCTTCTTGAACGTTGTGCCGGGCGCGAAGTTTGTGCCGTCGGGGATGGTCACATCGGCGATGAATTGCGCCCAGTAACAAGTGGCGGCCCGCGCCGGTTGCACGCCTGACGGCGCAATGGAAAACATCAACACGAGCGCAATCAAAACAGTCGTAATTTTCGATACAAATTTCATTTCTTCCTCCTTGGAACCAATGCAAGAATCGTGACAAGGACGTTAAACTAATCCTAAAGTTCCTTTTACCTACACGCCGTTCCTAGTATAACTACTCTTAGGAGAATGTTCAATGGATTTGCAGGTTAATTTCATGGTGATTTTTCCCGTATTTTATGCCACTTTGCAACTGGTGGAATTACTCCATATCTTGCGCGGAATTCCAGGATTACAAAACACGGTCTGGCGTGGCCGTTGAATTGTGTAGCGGCAAAACCCCAAAAACGCCAATCCCCGGCGCATAGTCTTGTATAATTGCCAAACCTGTGGCCGCAGAAATTTTCGGTCGAGGCTTTTTTATCTCATTTTATCGTTGCCGTTTTTCTTGTGTCTTTGTCGAAATCCGTTTGCAGTTCCCGCGCCATGTTGAAATGAGACATCGTGAATTATAGATTGTTCTTAAAACAAAAATTATCGATGGGGTATTACGATAAACGGCAAAAACGGACGCTGGCTGCCTTTGCCGTTGTTTTCGCCGCGCTTGCGATTGGCATGGCGATCGGCGGTTATGTCTCCTATTTAAATTTCGAGATGGATTATCGTCTTCATGCCGAGCAGGAAATTTCCGCCATTGCAGAACTTAAAATGAGCGAGATATCCAACTGGCGCAATGAAAGGCTGAACGATGCGGAGACGCTCTACCAAAACCCCGCTTTTTCGTCTCTTGTGGAGCGTTACTTCAAAGATCCCAACGACGCCGAAGCTGAGGCGCAGATTCTCGCATGGATGAAGAAATACGAAGTCTACGATCAATACGAGAATACGCGCCTGTTGGATGCATCTGGTGGGGAGAAGATTTCCATCCCCGACACAAATCAATCGGTTGACGCCCGCCTGACGATCGATGTTTTCAACAACCTGCGATACGGGAAGGTCGATTTGCTGGATTTTCAACGCGACGCCAGCGGATACGGCGAAATTCACATCTCCATTTTGATTCCAGTATTCTCCAATGAAGATAAAACCCGCCTGCTGGGGGTGCTTGCACTGCGCGTCAACCCCCGGAAATATCTCTTCCCGTATCTCAATCAATGGCCCATCAGCAGTCGCACTGCGGAAACCCTGCTCGTGCGTCGCGAGGGAGATCGGGTCTTGTTTTTAAATGAGCCGCGCTTTAAACCCGACGCCGCTCTTTCCTTCACCGTCCCGCTGACAGATACGGATATGCCCGCCGTAAAAGCGGCGTTGGGACAAACCGGGATCGTGGAGGGAGTGGATTACCGTGGCGAGCCGGTGCTGGCTGATGTGCGCGCCGTACCGGATTCTCCCTGGTTCCTCGTCACAAAGATGGATATCGCCGAAGTGTACGAGCCGCTGGAAACAAGAATGTGGGAAACATTTGCAATGACTCTGATGGGAATTTGCATCACCGGGACCGCGCTGGCGCTGGTTTGGCGGCAGCAGCGCGTGGTGTATTATCGCGCGCAGGCGAAGGCGGCGGTTGAGTTGCGCGAGAGCGAGGAAAAAGTACGGAGACTCAATGCCGAACTTGAACAACGGGTCCGCGAACGCACGGCCCAATTGGAAGCGATCAACAGGGAGTTGGAATCCTTTAGTTATTCCGTTTCGCATGACCTGCGCGCCCCCCTGCGGGGAATCGCCAACTGGAGCCAGGCGCTACTGGAAGATTATGCACCTCAATTGGATGATCAGGCAAGGAAGTACATCGGCCACGTTCGCACGGGGACCCAGCATATGGAGGATTTAATAAAAGACATGCTCGATCTGGCGCGTGTGACGCAGGCGGGAATGCAACAGGACGTGGTGGACTTAAGCGCCATTGTCTACTCGATTGCCGAACGATTAAAAATGGGAGAACCGCACCGTCAGGCGGATTTCGTCATTCAGGATAATCTAATCGCAAAAGGCGACC
>JACPVD010000011.1 GCA_016191895.1 Chloroflexota bacterium
CCTGGGCAACGCCACATACACCTCATGCGGAATCTGTGTGGTGAGTTGGTGAAAATACAAAGCCGAAATCAGGCAGATCACCCCTTTTGGAATCCGCAAAGCGACAACCGCCAGATCCGGGTCGCTCCAGGTTTGTTCATCGGCAAGCCGATACAATCCGCGCCCTTCTTGAACGACAAGCCCGTCATCGCGCATTTGATACAGTGTGCGCGGCTGAATCCCCTCCGCGAAAACTTCCGTGGAGCGCATTACTTTTTTTTTTTTTTTTTTCCGAAGCGCCTCTTGAATTGACGTTTGCATAAAATTAACCTTATTTTTACAATAACACGGTTAATTTTATTCATTCCATTGGAAATGTCAAGGTGAAACAAAAAGGGACGGCCTACCCCCTCAGACCGTCCCAATCACTAATCTCCAATCACTTCCCCTTCGGGAACCTACTCACCACCTTCGCGCTCGTCGCGGGTCTATCCATCACCCCGCCCTGATACACCCCGATCGGCGTGCCTTCCTTCGCGGACGCGATCTCGATGAACGCCTGACCCGTCAGGAAGCGGTCAACGTCAATCGCGCAGGAGGTCACGTAACCGATGGTGCGTCCGTTCGTGTCCACCACGGGGTCGCTGTTGTGCGCCATGCGGACGCGTTGCTCGTCGAAGCGGAAGCGCGCCACCACCATCTTGCGTTCCTTCTCGCGCGCCACATAGGCCTCGCGCCCGATGAACCACGGCTTGTACGGCTTGACGTACGAACCGAAGCCGCCCTCGGCCACGCCCAGGTCACGGTGGCCGTGCTTGCCCGAGTGCAGTCCCATCTCATCGCCGTAGAGCGGCAGACCCGCTTCCGTGCGGAGTGAGTCGCGCGCGCCCAAACCGATCGGCTTCACGCCAAACGACTCGCCCGTTTTCAATATCGCGTTCCAAAAGTCCACCGCGCGGTCGGGATGGACAAACAACTCAAATGCCATCTTCTCGCCCGTGTACCCCGTGCGCGAAACGATCAGATCAAAACCTCCAATTACAGCGTCACAAAGTTCAGTCCGCTTCAACTTCATTACCTGGGTGCGTGTTTTCTCATCCACGCCCATCGCCAGCAACACATCCCGCGATTTCGGTCCCTGCAAGGCAATGTCCACGCGCATATCGTTTCCAGATTTTGGATCGCGCAGGTTGCGGATGTTCGCCTCGTAGCCATACGTCCGCACCCACGGACGCGCGTTATCGATTTTCACTTTTCCATCGCGCACGCTTTCGAGCCACGCCCGATCCTTGTCATCGTTCGACGCGTTCACCACGACGAGATAATCATCCCAGCCGCGGCGATACACCAGCGTGTCGTCGATCACATCCGCATCGGGGGTGAGGAAGTGCGTGTACAAACTTTCGCCGGGTTGCAATCCGCCGCAATCGTTTCCGCAGACTGTATCCAAAAATGAAGCCGCGTCCGCGCCGCGCACATCGTACACGCCCATGTGACTCACGTCGAACAATCCCGCCGCATTGCGCGTGGCAAGATGCTCCTCGAAAATCCCCGAATACTGCACCGGCATTTCCCAACCCGCAAACGGGACCATCCTGCCGCCGAGGTCTCTATGAACTTGATTCAACGCTGTTTTCTTTAACTCGCCTTCGGATTCCGTCCACTGGAAGGACGGCATCCCGCTTGCGGCGCTTGGGGACGATGGCGTTTCTTTCTTGACGTTTCGACTCGGCTCAACGCGTGCCTTGAGCGGGTCGCCGATGAACCAGGGTTTCTCCTCGCCTTTGCCCGCATCTGTTCGCTTCCATGAGTCCGCTTTAGAGTCCGTTGTCAAGAACGGACCCGGCATACGCGACGCGGAGAAATCTTTTTTGCCATCGAGGTTGAACGACACATACCCGTCCGACAGATCTCTCAGCCATGTGCCCGCTACTCCAGCCTTCGCCGCAGGGACTTGCAACTGATACGTGAAGTCATCCACCTTGGCGAGCGTGCCTTTCACAATGCCTTTCGGTGTCGCAATGGATGTTGCCTGCGACTGTCCCTTCTTCAACGCCGACAAATCGCTCGATACCGCATAATCCAACACCTGCCTGACTCGTTTTCCTTGCAACTCAAACACGCCCGACGTTGACTTGTCGTCAATGTAATAGAAATGCGGATACCCGCTCTTCCTGTATTTGAAATCAATGCCCGCAGATTCGGCCAGCTTTCGCACTTTCAACTTTGCATCGTTCAACACCTTGAAGTCCAACTTCGCGCGGCGGACGCGTCCCTTGTGCGGGGTATCCACGGAATGTGGCGCGCAGGCCAGCAATACATCGGCCATGATATCCGCCAGTTGACGGGTCTTCTTCTCATCGAAGCCGCGCTGTGTGATCCACGGCGTCCCCAAACGGATTCCGCTCGGATCCATCGAGTTTTTATCGCCGGGAATGGTGTTGCGATTGACGACGATCCCCACGATGTCGAGGATTCGCGCCGCCTGATCGCCGCTTAACTTTGTCCCGTCTTCGCCGAGGACGCTTGTGCAATCCACGTTGACAAGAGGCGTATTCGTGCCCCCAAAGGGAATGCGCAGCCCGCGTTTCTTGAATTGGTTCGCCATTGCAATGGCGTTCCGTATGGTCTGCGCCTGCAACTTCTTGAACTGTTTGGTCTGGGTTAGTTTGAAGGTTAAGGCAAGAGCCGCAAATACATTGACATGCGGCCCGCCCTGTTCGCCGGGGAAGACGGCTTTATCGAGTTTTTTCGCGATATCGGGGTAGGTTGTCATCAACACTGCGCCGCGCGGGCCGTCAATACTCTTGTGCGTGGTGGACATGACCACATGCGCATGACCGATCGGCGAAGATACAACGCCCGCGGCAACGAGTCCGCCGATGTGGGAAATATCTGCAAGGAGGTACGCGCCGACTTCGTCGGCGATCTCGCGGAACTTCTTCCAATCCGGCATCCACGAATACGACGAATAGCCCGCGATGATTAATTTGGGTTTGCGTTCATTCGCCAAAGCGCGAATGGCGTCGTAATCCAGTTTTTCATTCGCATCGATGGTGTAATGTACCGCCTTGAACCATTTGCCGCTCCGATTGACAGACGAACCATGCGAGAGGTGACCGCCGTGCAGAAGGTTGAGCCCCATGATGGTTTCGCCGAGGGGAATCAGCGCCTGATAGACAGCGTTATTCGCGGGCGCGCCGGAGAGGGCCTGCACATTTACATAGATTTGATCGGCAGTGTAGCCGTTCGCGGCGAAGGTCTCGGCGGCGCGGCGGCGCGCAAGGGATTCAACAATGTCTGCATACTCGACTCCTTTGTAATAGCGCGGATCGCTGTTGCGGCGGTAGTCTGCCAGCCGCGCGGGATAATCGAGGATTTCCGTGTCGTCCATCCAGCGCGTTTCTTCATCGGGATACCCTTCTGCGTAGATGTTCTGGAAAGCGGAAGCCAGCGCTTCGCGCGCCGCCATTGGCGCGGTCGATTCGGAGGCGATCAAAATCAACTTGCGGGCCTGCCGTTCGGCTTCGAGTTGCGTCAACTCAAAGACATCGGGATCGAGATTGGCAAGGTTGCCGCGAAACAAATAGTCAGCCATGAAAATTCTCCTTGAAACAGAATCAGGTTGGGGTTAAGTTGGAATCGTTCCATCCGATTGTAGAACGGTCAGGGAGGAAGGTCAAGTGAAAAATATCATTTGCTTGATGGTACGAAGGATTGGTTTTCGCGCGCATAAAAAGCCATATAATTGCGCAAAAAAAGGAGAATCAAATGAGCAATATTCCCCGTATCATGCGCACGTTTGGCTGGCTGATCTTTGCCCTGATGTGGATTCCGTTTGTGTTTATATTCTTCACCATGCCCAATGGAAGTTATACCGGCCAGGAATTGATGGCGCTTGGATGGAAGACTCTTCTGCCGCTTGCACTTACCATCGGCATGTCGATCGTTTCCATGTCGCTGATCATGGGTTCTTCGATCGTCGGTTGGCTGATGGGGCGGCTGGTGCTTGCAAGGGGAGAAACCGGCACGGCGCGGATTCTCAACATCCAGCCGACCGGCATGCGCGTGAACAGTTATTACTATGGCATGCGCTTCACGCTGGAGGTGCAATCCTTCGGCGAAACGTTCAAGGCCGACACCGAGCGGCTCGTGCCGATGCATGATATGACGAAGTACCAGCCCGGTATGACGGTCAACGTCAAATACGATCCGCTAACCAAACTGGTGGCGATGACGGATTAGCAGGTAGCGATTGAAAATCAAGGAAACAAAAACAGATGAAGCCTTCCTTCATCTGTTTTTGTTTTGCGCTATGGGCGCGGGCCCGGTCCGCCACCGGGACCGCTTCCACCGGGACCGCCGCCGGGCCGGTTGCCCAGCGAGCGTTCAAATTGACCGACGCCGTTTCGCGCCTGTGGAATCTGTCCGCGGGCAAATTGGTTGTTGATCTCGCCAAACTTGCCGCTGAATTGGTTGAAGTCAAGGCTGTTGGGGCCGCCTGCCCCTCCAAAAGCCTGAAACCCCGCCTGCGCGTTCGCGCCCAGTTGCGCGAGGTTCATCAATTCGTCGCGGGAAAGTTTGTTATCGGCCAGCGCGCCATTTGCGGCGTCGATGAAGGCGAATGCGCTTTGCAATGCGGCGATCTGATCGGTGGGGATGTTGTTCGGCTGGACATTCGAGATCGCATCCACGCGCCCCTGTTGATCGGTCTGCAAAACGGCGAGCATATCCTGCGACTGGGTCCTCAACCCTGAAGCATTAACCTGCGTGGACAATGCCGCGTTTTTTAGTTTGGCAATGGCCTCCTGCGTCACCGCCATGCCCTGCTGTATCGCGGAGTCGATCTCCTGCAGGGATGAGTCGATCGAATCGAGCGTCTCATTGAGTTGGTTCAGTTCGGCTTCGATGGCGTTCAATTCGGCGATCATCTCAACGGCAAGTTCCGAATACAGCGAATAGTATTCCGCGAGCAGGTCTTCGGCATATTCCACATAATAATCGGCGAGGTAATAGTAATCGTAAACATAGGTCACTTCCTCGGAGGTGACGTCGTCGTCGGTTGTTGTGGAGGTGACGGCGGCCGTGGTTTGCTCGGTTGCGGCGACGGCTTCATTTACTGCTTCGTCGATGAGCGCGGCGAGTTCCTCTTCTGTCAGCGTCACATAATCGACAGTCGGGCCGGGCGTGGGCGTGGCCGGCATGGAGGTCAATACCGTCGCATTCACAGTGGCTTGCGTAAGCGCCTGCGCTTGCTGTGTGCCGGCCACCGCCGTGTTCACCACGTTGGCAGGATCTTCCGTCGGCGCGGTTCCGCCGCAGGCAAGGATGACGGACGCGAGAGCGATCATCCCAATAATAGATCGAAGATTCAATTTCATATGTTCCTCCGGTGTACCATGAATGGACGGGCAGTCGATAGTCACTTAAAGATTCGCGCTGAGAGACTGTTTCTTAAAGAAATTTTCTCCACAAAAAAGGAAAACACATCACACCCCGGTTTGTTGTCTCGGAATTGGACTTAAAAACGCTCTCTGAGCGGCTGGTCGAGTTTATCGAGATTCCGCCGGAGCGCAGGCGTGTAAGGCGATATCTTAATTTCGATGTGTTCCCGTTTATCATACAACACCGGCCGACGGATTTTGCTTTACATCTTTGTTGGGGCGCAGATTTTTTCCGATAGTTTATGTATGTCGCCGCATTCTTCCCAGCGCCAGTATTCCCGCAATGTTGAATGCCACCGCCAGCAGGGCCACAAACAGGAACCCGAATTCCTTGTAAATGATCGCCGCCAGAAAGGCCCCAAGCGCGCGTCCGATGGAATGGCCGGTGACATTTATCGAGAGCATGGTCGCCCGCGCTGTGGGGACGAGTTCGGTCATCAACGGGATGTGACTGACCATGATGTATTCGAACGTGATGTAGAAGAGGAAGAGCCCGATCAAGGCCCCGACCTGGGTCTGCCCAATGAAAGGGAGCAGGATCGCGGCCCCGGCATTGGCGACCAGCCCCAGGGTCAGCGCGAGCGGTTTGCCGAGTCGATCGGTGGTGAGCGCCACCAGTCCCTCTCCGCTGAGTTCGGAGATTCCGATCACAGCCGATGCCCCCGCAAGCGCGGCGATTTTCAACCCGAATGAATCCTCCAGCCAGACTCCAAAAATTACATTCACCAGTTCATTACCCGCGCTGGCCCACATGACAATGGAAATTCCCGCCATCGCCGGCAAGGACGTAAACACAGCGCGATAGCCTTCCCGTGAATTGGACGTGACTTCATGGTGCGGGTCTTCGCCCGGCACGATTCTCCAGACGATAAAGAAGATGACCAGCCCAAGAATCGTGAACAATGGAAAAGGCGCGGACCATCCGTAGCGGTCGATAAGAAACCCGGCAATGGGAACGCCCGCAATGAACGCCAGCGACCATGCGACTTCGGTAACCGCCAATGCCGTGCCGCGTTGTTCGTATGGGATGCGGTCACCGAAGTAGGCCTGCATGGATGGGTCGAACATATATTTTCCCAGCACGGCAAGGATCAATGCCGCGGCGAGTGTGAAGATGTTCGGGTAAACGGCGACCAGCCCAACGCCCAGCGTAAACACGGACGCGCCCAACAACATGCCAAATTTCCGCCCGCGCCGGTCGGAGACGGTGGCAAATAACGGACTCAATGCGCCCACAAGCGAACGCCCGGTCATCAACAGCGATATGGTGGAAATATCCACGCCGAGGCCGCGCGCAAAGATGGGCAGGAACGGATATACCATCCTGTGGGCGGTATTCAGGACGGCGCGGAGGAACATGAAGGTGATAAGTTGGAAGCGGATGCGCATAGGGGTTTAGCGATTCGAGCGAGTCAGGCGTTTCAACGAATCAGCGTTTGGGTTTGGGTTGGAAGGATTTTTGATGTTGCAGTTCGGTGACGAGGATGGCAATGACTTCGTCAGCAAGGGCAAGGCGTTGTTGAACCGCCGCTCGCTCCATCAATTTTCTGGCGCGATAAATCCAGCCTTTTGTTTCGCGGGCGGATGCGAGGGATACGCGATAATGGTAGAGGAGTTCCTTGCCATAGCCGCGGCCAAGTCCTTCTTCGAGATTGGCGGAAACCGACGCAGAACTTCGCACAATTTGATCGGCCAGTTTGCGCCCGCGATCATCCTTCATCCATGAATCGGTATCTTCCCAAACCAGGTCGTAAAGATACAGAGCCTTGCGATACCCGGCGAATTTCCAGATCGGTTCGGTTTTGATTTCTTCAGGCACGCTGGTTTCCCAGTCTTTGTATTCCATGAGGTTATCCTTTTGATTCAGCGATTCGAGCGATTCAGCGAGTTAATGATTCGATGATTCGCTGATTCGTTAGACTCGCTGAATCGACGACTCGCCGGATCGCAGGAACCATTTCATCAAAAAATACGCTGCAACCCATGCAAGGATGTTGAGCGCGACAAAGAAGAGAA
>JACPVD010000330.1 GCA_016191895.1 Chloroflexota bacterium
CGGACGGACGCGTGGGACTCAAGTCCGCGCCTGATGCGTTGCTGAATAAAGCCCGCGAAAAGACGCGCGGCTTCCCGCGCGCGTTGGAAGCGTTGTATGCCATCCTGTCGGTTGACCGTTACACCACGCTCGAAGAACTGCTCGAGCTCAGCCTGCCCGATGAAGTGGTGCAGAAATTGGTGGGCGAAGCCTTCAACCGCCTTGACCCGAGCGCGCAAAAAGTGATGCAGGCGCTGGCTGTCTATAACCGACCCGTCAGCCCTGCCGCAATTGATTACTTGTTGCAACCACATTTGCCAAGCATTGACAGCGCACTGGTGCTGAACCGTTTGGTGAATATGCACTTCGCGCGCCGCGAGGCTGGACGATATTATTTACATCCTGCGGATAAGGAATATGCTTTCAGTATTATTCCTGAAAAAGATTTAACCACGAAGGACACAAAGGTCACTAAGGAAAACCAAGAAGAGGATGATGCTTTACTCGCCATTCAACGCGAACTTGATTCTTTGCGTGCTTCTCTAGTAAATGCCTTTACTCAACACGACCTGCTCAACCGCGCCGCAGATTACTTCGCGCAAGCCCGCAAGCCGCGCACAGAATGGAAAAGACTAGACGATCTCGCCGCACAACTGGCAGAATTTGAATTACGCTGTGAAGCGAGAGATTATGATACAGCATGTTTGGTGTTGAATGAAATTGACTATGATTACATGTTTTTATGGGGACATTATCGTCTGCTGATTGATATGCGCTTACATGTAAAAGACAAGTTAAAGGATAAGAATCTCACATTAAGTAGTATGAATAGTTTAGGGTATTCTCACCTTCTCGTTGGGCGAGCGAACGAAGCAATTGCTTTTTATGAAGCAGGTCTGCACGTTGCACAAGTAGAAAAGGATAGAGGTTGGGAAGGTTCCTTCCTGGGAAGTCTGGGAATAGTCAACAGAGATCTTGGCAATCCATTAAAAGCTATTGATGGCTATGAACCTGCCTTACTAATCGCGCGCGAATTTGGTAATCGCCACGATGAAGGGGTGTGGCTCGGCAATATTGGGAATGCCCATCTGGATTTGGGGAATGCGCTAAAAGCCATCGAATATTTCGAACAGAGACTAATAATTGCCAGAGAGATCGGCGACCGCAGAGGAGAGGCGGTTGGTCATGAAAACACAGGTCATGCATTCATAAGTCTTGATGAATATCAAAGAGCCGAAGAGAATTACGAGAAAGCTATTGAAATTGCGGATAAAATTTCATTACTGACGGTACAACAAAATACCCGTAGAGGGCTGGCGAATATTTGCCTATTGCAAAATAATTTGGTAAAGGCTCGCACTGCAATCGAAGCCACACTTCAATATAATATATTAAATAATGACTATGACACAACAGCCCTGCATGGAATCATCGCCTTGCGGCAAGGAGAAAGGGAAACCGCGCAAGAGGCTTTTGCCAAATCCATTGCGCAGGCGGATGAAATCCTTGCCAAGACGCCCGATTATTATTCCGCGCTGGATGCGAAGGGGTTGGCGTTGTGTGGGTTGGCGCTAACCACAAGTGACAGTCACCTTAAAGGTGACTGTCACTTACGCGCCATCGAAACCTTTAGTGCCGCGCGCAAGATCGCTCCACATGCGGGGGTGGTCAAGTCCGTGTTGAGGTTGTTCGATGAGTTGGTCAAGTGCGATGAGGAGGGAGTGTTGAAGGATGTGAGGAAAGCGATGGAGGGAAAGGAATGATGGTTTTGTAGGGGCGGAGCAACATCGTCCCCTTGTGGGATGCTCCGCCCCTACGATCAACGATGCATGCGGACGCGAAGCGGTCAAGTCCGTGTTGAGGTTGTTCGATGAATTGGTCAAATTTGGCATTGAGGGGATTTTAAAAGATGTGAGGAAAGCGATCGAAGTGAAATAAAACACAGACCTCCGAATCCATCTCAGATCGGAGGTCTGCTCTATTGCTTCATTCCACTCCCCCACTGATTACTTATCACTGGTTACTGCTACTGCTACTGCTACTGATCCCTCATTACTCATCCAATCACTTCACTTCCTTCTCCGCCGCCGTCAACGCATCTTCGAACAACTTCAACCCCTCGTCCATTTCAGGTTTGCTCATCGAAAGCGGAGGCGCAATGCGGATCACACTCTGTCCGCAGGAAAGCATCAATAAACCGCGCTCAAACCCGAGGTCCACAACGCGATTCGTCAAATCCTTTGCGGGTTCCTTCGTCTCACGATCCTTCACAAATTCCACGCCGATCATCAACCCCTTACCGCGCACTTCGCCAATGCTGGGATGACGCGCCTTGATCTCCTCCAACGCATCCATCGCATACTCGCCGACTTCCTTTGCGTTTTGCATGAATCCGTTTTCGATCAGGTCGATGGTCGCAAGCGAGGCCGCGCACGAAATGGGATTCCCACCATAAGTGTTGCCGTGCGTACCGATCTCCCAATCCATTACGGATTTGCGCGCAATGCACGCGCCGAGAGGCATACCGGAAGCAATACCCTTCGCGGAGGTGATCATGTCAGGCTCCACGCCAAAGTGTTCGATCGCCCACCATTTGCCGGTGCGCCCCATGCCGCATTGCACTTCATCCAAAATCATCAGAATTCCGTGTTTATCGCACAACTTTCGCAGCGCGGGATAAAACCCATCCGGCGGGACGATATATCCGCCCTCGCCTTGAATGGTCTCAACCAGAATCCCTGCCACATCTTTTGGCGGCAAAATTTGATGAAGGATTTCATCCTCGATATAACGCACAACCGCCTCGCCATAATCCTCCCCTTTGCGGCGTTCCAACACCGGCCGGTATGGATTCGGAAACGGCGCATGCGTCACGCCGTTCATCAACGGATAAAACCCGCCGTGATATTTCGCCTTGCTCGCGGTAAACGTCACCGCGCCCATCGTGCGTCCATGGAACGCGCCCGTGAAGCCGATGAAGTTCGTGCGCTTGGTGTGATAGCGCGCAAGTTTGATCGCCGTCTCCACCGCTTCGGTGCCCGAGTTCGTCATGAACGTCAGCGCGTCTTCTTTGAACGGCGCGATCTCGCTCAACTTTTCGCCAAGCCGAACCCAATTCTCGTGATAAAAATCCGACGAAATGTGAACGAATTTTTCGGCCTGCTCCTGAATCGCCTTCACCACTTTCGGGTGCGAGTACCCCGTCGAAACCACCGCGATGCCGCCCATGAAATCCAAAAAGCGATTCCCATCCACATCCCATACTTCACTGCCTTTGCCGTGATCCATCACAAACGGATACCCGCGAGGATACGAAGGCGAGATCACCTTGCGATCCCGCTCGATCATTGCCCTGGCCTTCGGCCCGGGTAAATTGGATTTTGTCATACCTTCTCCTTGTAAAAAACATTTAACCACAAAGGGCACGAAGTTACACGAAGGATTCGTTAAGGGATCAAAGTGAGAAAATATTGATCAACCCCCTTGCTTCTTCCTTGGTGTTCTTTGTGTACTTTGTGTTTAATTACAAACTCAACTTCAACTCCGCCAGCGCGCGCGCGCCGAGCAGGCCTGAATCATCGCCCAACTCCGCTTTGGTGATCGCAAGTCCATCCAGATAACGCGGATGAATCACGCGCTCCTTCAAACTTTTTCCGAACGCATCGAACAACAACGGCCCGCTTTGCGAAACCCCGCCGCCGAAAATTACAATCGACGGGTTGAACGCATGTAAAAAATTCGCCACGCCGATTCCCAGATACTTCCCCGCAATCGCATACGCCTCGATCGACAACGCATCGCCCCGTTCCGCCGCCTCGGAGATATCGTGCGCGGAATTCTTTTTATTGGGATGAAGAACCGATTCCCGCCCCGCCGACAACTGATCGGCCACAAAGCGCTCGATCCCCGTCCCGGACGAATACGACTCAAGATGCCCTCGCTGCCCGCACCCGCACAACGGACCGTCCGCCTGCACCGTCGTATGGCCGAGTTCCGCGGCCAGACCGTGATGTCCCTGCAACAGGCGATCATCGATGATCACGCCGCCACCCACGCCCGTGCTCACCGTCAAATATAAAATATTATGATGCCCGCGTCCCGCACCAAACTTCCACTCCGCCAGCCCGGCGAGATTTGCATCGTTATCCAAATATGCGGGGATGCCGAAACGCTCCCTCAACTTTTCAGTGATGGGAAAATCGCGCCACTCCTTGATATTCGGCGGACTCATGATCACGCCGGTGTGCGGGTCGAGCGGCCCCGGCGACGAAACGCCGATCGCGCCAACACCTTCATCCTTCGGCCATATATCTTCAATCAAGTTAACCAAACGGCCGAAGGTATCTGGTTCGCTGGCGTTGGTCTTAACTCGTTTTTGTGTAATCGGTTGGAGTTGATCTTTTTTGTACGCGGCGGCGCGCAATTGCGTCCCGCCGATATCCACTGCAATAATTGTTCGCATATCGACACATTATACCGTATGCCAATTTTATCCCTTTGACTCATCCCCCCATCCCTGCTATCATCTTTTTCATGAAAGGCAATCTCCTCCCACGTTTTTGGCAAAACCTGCGCAACCTTCCGCGCTGGCTTCGGCCGGGGCTGGGAATCAAGCGCTGGTTCGCGCTGTCCATGCTCGGGATCACCCTGCTCGGGTTGGGCTTCGCCGTCATCCTGATCGACCTGTACCGCACCGACTCGTCCAACCCGATTCTGCTCACCTTTCTCACCTACGCCTCCCTGCGATTCATTCCACGCATCTGGCGCGCGATTATCTTCGGCGGACTCGGCGTGTGGCTTGTCGTCTACGGGATTCTCCGACTCAACCGCTCCCTGCTTCGACCGTTTATCCGCCCCGGTTCCGATGTGCTCGATCAACTCTCAGAGTTTCAACGCCGCGCCCGCGGACCCCGAATCGTCACCATCGGTGGAGGGCATGGTCTCGCCACCCTCCTGCGCGGACTCAAAGCCCACACCGGCAACCTCACCGCTGTCGTCACCGTCGCCGACGATGGCGGCTCCTCCGGTAGGCTCCGCGAAAGCCACGGCATTCTCCCGCCCGGCGACATCCGCAACTGCCTCGCCGCCCTCTCCAACGACGAAGCCATGCTCACCCAACTCTTTCAATATCGCTTTAGCGGCTCGCCCGATTTGGAAGGCCATTCCTTTGGAAACCTCTTCATCACCGCGCTTGCCGATCTCACCGGTAGTTTTGAGGAAGCCGTCGTCGAATCAGGCCGCGTACTTTCTGTGAATGGACGCGTGCTTCCCTCCACATTACACGACGTCAAACTGGTTGCAAGCATGGCATTGCCGCATTCGATTAACGAAGTCCGCGTGGAGGGGGAAAGCAAGATTCCCGAAATGGCCGGGCGTGTGCGCCGCGTCTGGCTCGAGCCCGACGACGCGCCGGCGTTTCCGCCTGTCATTCAGGCCATTCTCAATGCAGATGTCATCGTCGTCGGCCCCGGCAGTTTGTACACAAGCATCCTCCCCAACCTGCTCGTGCAAAACCTGCTGACCGCCATGAATGCCAGCCGCGCCGTCAAAATCTATGTGTGCAATATCGCCACGCAATCTGGCGAAACCGACGCCTACACCTGCTTCGACCATGTCCGCGCCCTCGAAGGCCATATCGGCGAAGACCTCTTCGATATCATCCTCTGCAACGACAATTATGCCGGCGACATCAACCCTTCCTCCAAATGGGTTCTTGCCGACGAAAAAACCCTCTCCGACTCCCGCTCCCATACCGCCGACCTCGTGGACATGGAACATCCCTGGCGTCACGACTCAACCAAACTTGCGCAGGTCATCATGAACGTCTTCTACGAACGCACTGGGCCTTTGCAATAGTAAGGTCGTAGTTCAGTCGGCAGTTGCGCTGCCGGCCATATTTTGCACATGATTTGAAAAATTTAAGTTAGAATATCGATTGTGATAATCTTCGCAAAAATAAATTCCATGTTCAAGGAGTATTGAAATGTCAGTAAAAATCGGTATCAATGGATTTGGCCGCATCGGCCGTCTCGTACTTCGAACCCTAAAAGCCCGCTACCCGAATGAGATCGAAGTCGCCGCGGTGAACGACCTCTTCGACCCCGCCACAAACGCCCACCTGCTCAAATACGACTCGACCTACGGGAATTTCGCCGGCAGCGTGGATGTCAAAGACGGGAATCTGGTCGTGGACGGCAAAACGATTCAGGTCACAGCCGAGAAAGACCCGGGCGCGATCAAGTGGAAGGATATGGGCGTGGATCTCGTCATCGAATCCACCGGCTTTTTCACCGACGCCACCAAAGCCAAAGCGCACATTGAATCCGGCGGTGCAAAGAAGGTCATCATTTCGGCCCCCGCCAAAAATGAAGACATCACCATCGTCCTTGGCGTCAACGGTGACAACTACGACCCGAAGAAACATAACATCGTTTCCAACGCGTCCTGCACCACCAACGGCCTCGCTCCCGTAGCCAAAGTCCTCAACGATAAATTTGGAATCGACAAGGGACTGCTCACCACCGTCCATGCCTATACCAACTCGCAAAAGTTGCAGGACGTCGGCGCAAAAGATTTACGTGATGCCCGCGCCGCCGCGCAAAACATTGTGCCGTCATCCACCGGCGCGGCGAAGGCTGTCGGCCTTGTCATCCCGGAACTCAAAGGCAAATTTGGCGGCATGGCGTTCCGTGTCCCCACTCCCACCGTCTCAGTCGTAGACTTCACCGCCATCTTGAATAAGGAAGCCAGCATCGAAGACATCCGCACTGCGATGCTCGAATACGCAAACGGCTCGATGAAAGGCATTCTCGACGTTACCGACGAGCCGCTTGTCTCCACTGATTTGCGCGGCACCACATTCTCCAGCGTCTTCAGCGCGCTCGATACGCTTGTCCTCGGCAACATGGTCAAGGTTGTGGCGTGGTACGACAACGAATGGGGCTACGCCTGCCGCACTGCCGACCTCACGGCGATGATGGTGAAGAGTCTGTAGGAGTAATTAAGTAGACAGGTACACAAGTAGACACATTGCTTGTGTCCTGTCTTCGTGTCTACCTGCATACGTTTTGTACGGAGCAACAATGAAAAAGACAGTCAAAGACATCGATCTCAAAAACAAACGCGTACTCATGCGCGTGGACTTCAACGTGCCGATGGCCGATGGCAAAGTGACCGACGACAAACGCATCAAAGCCGCATTGCCGACGATTAAGTATGTGCTTGAACAAGGCGCATCTTTGATCTTGATGAGTCATTTGGGGCGACCGAAAGGCGGTCCCGACCCCGACTTTAGCCTGCATGCGGCGTCAGAGGCATTAGCCGCGCTGTTAGGGACTCCTGTCCAAATGGCGCCCGATTGCGTTGACCCCGAAGTGGAGAAACTTGCAAAGGGACTAAAACCCGGCGATGTATTGATGCTTGAAAATACGCGCTTCCACCCCGGCGAAGAAAAGAACGACCTCGAACTCGCCAAGCAAATGGCGTCGCTCGGCGATGTTTACGTCAACGATGCGTTTGGATCGGCGCACCGTGCCCACTCGTCCACTGAAGGCATTGCGCGATTCCTGCCGGCGGTCTCGGGCTTTTTGATGGAACAGGAACTCGAATACCTTGGACGCGCCGTTGCAAATCCGGAGCATCCCTACATTGCCATTCTCGGCGGCGCAAAGATCAGCGACAAGATTCTGGTCGTCGAAACGCTGTTATCCAAATGCGACAAACTCATCATTGGCGGCGGCATGGCGAATACGTTCCTCACCGCCAAAGGCTTGAACATGCAAGACAGCCTCGTGGAGGCCGAGTCGATTGAATTGGCAAAATCCATTCTGGCGAAGTCGAGCGACAAATTAATCCTCCCCGTCGATGCGATCATTGCGGATAAATTCGACGCGGAGGCAAACACCCAGGTAGTGGCTGTGGATCAAATCCCCGCAGGCTGGCGCATGCTGGATGTGGGGCCGAAAACCGTCAGCATGTATCAAGCCGAATTGGATGGAGCCAGATTAATCGTCTGGAATGGACCCGTGGGCGTCTTCGAAATGCCTAAATTTGCAGAGGGGACGTTCGCCCTCGCGCGTATGTTGGCCGAGTCCAAGGCCATCACCGTCATCGGCGGCGGCGACTCTGCCAGCGCAGTCAAGAAAGCGGGCGTTGCAAAAAAGATGACGCACGTCTCCACCGGCGGCGGCGCATCGTTGGAATTTCTCGAAGGAAAAGAACTGCCCGGCGTTGCGGCATTGCTCGATAAATAACGAAAACTACACACCTGCGCTTCGACTCGGTGAGCGAAAGACGAACCGTCAGCGCGAAGGTCTTCGTCCTGAGCGTAGTCGAAGGACATTGCATATAGTTAGCAGATAATGCAAAAGGATGGACGTCGTGTCCATCCTTTTATTTTCGCCAGCCATCCCAATGAACAAGTTCATCGAATGATATCCGCCCGCCTTTCTTTGGAGCGGAGGTTAGCCGCGCATCGTCTTCGGGATATCCAAACGAGAGTGCGATCCGCAAATGCCATTCGGGAGGGAATTTCAATATCTGGCGCGCCCGCTCAAAATCATAGATGGATGCGGGGCACGAGCCGATCCCCAATTCCCATGCGGCGAGTTGCATGAAGGCGGCGGCTTGTCCCGCGTCGA